>DATDKD010000041.1:0-5320 GCA_036520175.1 Nitrososphaeraceae archaeon | reverse complement strand
GTATAAATGAGTATCTTCCTCGACAGTTATTAATGGCTTGGACATAATATCTTCTGCTTTCGTAATCGTAGGATCTTTGCCATGAGATATTAGTCTTCTTACAATGTCTCTTTCTGTGATTATTCCGACAGGGTCTGTATTTTGATCTATAATTATTATTGAACCAACTTTACCTTCTTTCATTAAGTTTGATATGGTAAAAACAGAATCTAACGGTGTAGCTTCTAATAATGGTGGGTGATTCATGATTGTACGAATTAATATTGTTTCAGCTTCTTTTTGGTTAATACACCTCAAATTATAATTAAAATAATGCAATTTAGTTATTAAAATTACCTATATCCTTTTCTTTTATAAAGAATTAGGTAACCTTTGTTACTAAGGTGTCTTTATATTGCAATACTTGTGGAAAAAGTATTTAGGAAAATCCAGTATTATGTTATATGTTTATAAAAATTTTTTCGTACTGAAAAATGTCATTTTCAAAAACATAAGATATACTTGGAAAAGCCATAGCCTTCTATGAATCAAATTCAATAGGCTTGGGATCGATACTTTTAACTAATTTCTAGGTAAAGCCACTTGATTTCGGGTGAAGTTTTGATATTTTCGTTTTATTTCTTCCCTCTGGCCAAAAGGAACTTCGTAGGATGTGAGAAGATCTCGTATATAGTATGTTATTCCATTAACTAATGAGAAAAACATGAATAGATTCAAAAGAGTATCAGGAATACTATTCATAATAACAATCACTATAATAGTAGGAACTACAATTAAAATTTTAATAAATGATGAGCGTATTATAATGGCTCAACAAGTAGGAGGGCCAGGAGTTACCCCAATTGATCCTGAAAATGTAACTAATCAAACATTACAGAGCTATCCAACCGAAGATAAAAATATGTCAACCGGTTTAGAAGAAAATGAGGAAATAAAATTTAATTCTCTATTTATTGTTTAGATTGTTGTTGTTGTTGTTACCACCACTACGAACGCAATCTATACACCAAACTTCAGGGACTGGTACTCCCTCAATATTTTTCCTCACTTCTATCCAAACAGATAGATTTGCACCACAATTTTTACACGTTCCATCATAACTTGTTGCTGCCATTTTCATTCTTAATATTAATAATATAATATAAAATTCTTTAACGAATGAAAAATAAAATAAAGATATACCGAGATTAAGAGAATTATTAATTAATTAATGTGCTTTGTGGTTGTGATCATTCAAATCTTCTACCGAACTAAAAGAATCTCCACATTGACAATTGTATTTCTTTCCTTCATCATTATCAGTTTTATCTTTTTTTTGTTCTTTTGACGATGCCATTACTTCATGCTATGCAACAATTTATTTATTGATAGGATCACTTTGATATCCAAGCAAATAATCCATTTTGGACTATTATGTCCAGTATATAGATACTGCTTGTGAACTTGCTAAATTAGATAAAGTCCAGGTCATTGAAATAGTTCAAAATAATAAAAAGAATATGATAAACAAGTTATTCGATTAGTAATGAAGAAAGAAAGAAAGAAGAGAAATTATCTTAATTTTTCTGTATCTTCTTTTCTCCTTTCAATATCTTGTGGGTATTTATATGAAAATGTGATTTTACATGTTCATAGCAGGACCAGATTGAACATCTAGGACATTGATTTGTTGGTCGATTATAACAGGGAAATATTGCACAATTCAATCCCTTTAAAGAATTTGCTCTCCATTTATTAGGATCGATTACAAAACCCATACAGTAACACTAATCATTGAAAAAATATTAACTTAATGGTTAATTAATATCTAAAGAATGTAAGAAATCTATTTGGAAGAATGTTCTAAAGCAGGAATAGAAGCCTACAAGTTAAGATAACATATAGAATATGAAGATTTTGCAGCATAATTTTGAATAAAACGATTAGATAATAAACATATTAAATTATTAAATATTATCATGAACACATAATTGTACAGAATAATCAGGTCTGTACAACTATAGCAACTGCTTTAGGTTGCTCCATCATCATTCTTGTAGTAGTAGGCTATGGTCTTTTAATGTGAATATTGTTAGTAAATAAACAAATTATCGCAAATTAATAAATATTAGAACATTAATTGATATATTTACAACCTTATAGTAAAATTATAAGATTCTATCCTTCCAAAGCCATCTTCTACATCTCTACCCCGAGATATGTTTATTTCCTAAATAAAATTATTTATATATTATTATGTCATTGTAGACAAATCCCAAAAAATCTCCTGAATTAATAAAACTATCAGAATATAAATTGTCATACTTGGATGTTATATCGCTTTTAATGATTTCATTGAGAGTAGCACCATTATTTACCATTGTAAGGACTTGTTGTCTTATATCTTTCAACATAATAAGATAGTCTTGTAGTTCACCAAGATTTGATAATAATCCATGACCAGGAATAATCTTTGTTTCGTTATCTATTATTGAAATTATCTTTTCTATTCCTGTTATGATACCATCTATTGAACCTCCACTAGAATGATCTATAAATGGATACCGTCCATTAACATAAATGTCTCCTGTATGAATTATATTTCTTTTGTTAAAATATATAATTGAATCCCCATCAGTATGTGCATTTGGAAGGTGATATACATCAATTTTATCCTCATTAAAATAAAAAGTAATAGAATCCTTGTAAGTAATAGTGGGTAGTGCATTCAATGGAGATGCTTCAAATGTCTTATTCAAAAAATCAACAAATTGTTCAGCATTTAAACGCTCTCTAACATTTTCATGGGCTATTATAATAGCTCCATTTTTAACGAAATTTTCATTACCTCCAGTATGATCTTGATGCCAGTGAGTATTAATAAGAAATTTTACAGATTTATCGGTAATTCTATTATTAATTGCAGATAGGATTTTGTCTGTCAATTGTTTAAATTGTGAATCAATTAGTAATACTCCGTCATCACCTACTGATAATCCTATATTTCCTCCTTTACCAACCAGCATATAGGTTCCATTATTATCCAATTGATTGACAATAATTTCAACATCTTTGAACTTTTGAGCTTGACTTGAAGGAACATTGTCTAACAAGAATAACATACACAAAACCAAAATAGTATAAGAGAGAGAAAATTTAGTAATTCTTGAATATCCCTCTATGTTTTTAAGTATCGAAAAGGGCTTCATAAAAAATTATCAACAGGATAGAATAAATAGTTTGATAAAAGCGAATTCCTACTACGCAATGAAAAAAAATTTACTACTATTATTATTTTAATTTAAAAAAAAATTTGAGTGAAATAGATTTCCAAAAATTAATGGTATACCAGAAGATACCGATATAGAAAAGAGAAAAATAGCTTAAATACTCGGATCAATTTCATGAATTTTCATCGATTGTATTTTTATTAAATAATGTAGATGTGTATTTTGACGAACCATTTGAACGTCAATTAAATCTAACTACGAACAATCTTTCATTAGAGATTATTATCAGGTAGTGAATCAGACTAAAAAACTTGAGCGATGCAATTATCTCTAAAGCAACAGGAAGAAATCTGGTACCAATTGCCTATTTTAGTTTTTGATTAAAGCTAAACCAATATAAGAATGCAGAAGAGAAAGAATATTGAATGGATGATGCTATTGAATATCCTCCAGGACCAAAAGCTTTACTTCCTTATGCTCTTGCTAGAAAATTTTTACGAGATCCTCTTAAAACATTAACTACCATATCTCAAACTTATGGTGATATATCCCACTTTAAATTTGGTAAACAGAATGTCTATTTCTTGAATCATCCTAATTATATAGAAGATGTACTAATAATTAACTACAAGAATTTTATCAAAAGTAGAGGGTTACAAATATCAAAACGTCTTTTGGGGTCTGGCTTACTTACTAGTGAAGGAGATTATCATGATAATCAACGACGTATAATACAACCAACATTTTATCCCAAAAAAATCCAATCATATGCTGAAGTGATGATAAAAAAAACTCTAAATCTATGTGATACATGGAAGGAGGGATCAGTAATAGATATACATAAAGAGATGACACGTCTTACCTTGGAAATTATTAGTAAAACCGTATTAGGTTATGATATTAAACCAGAAGATGATGAAATTGGAGATTCACTTCTAATATGTATGAAATATTTCAATCGCCTTTTGATGCCGTTTGGTGAACTAATTGAAAAAATACCAATTTTACCAATAAATAAGGGCTTTCAAAAAGCAAAAAGAAATCTCGATTCAATAGTATTTAGAATGATTAACGAACATAGAATGAAATTAGAGAAAAAAGGAGAAAAAGATACTGATTTATTATTCACTCTTTTGCAGGCACAAGACGATAATACAAAGATGGGAAAAATGACTGACCAACAATTAAGAGATGAAGTAATGACAATATTTTTGGCAGGACATGAAACAACCGCAAATGCACTTACTTGGACATTTTATTTGTTATCAACTCATCCTGCAATTGATGCAAGACTTCAAAAAGAGATTTATCCTATTTTTAGGAACAAAACAGATATATCATTTGATGATGATATTCAGCAGCAACTGGAATATACTACAAAAGTATTGACAGAGTCGATGAGACTTTATCCACCTGCATGGGCTTTAGGACGTCAAGCAATTAATGATTGCAAAATTGGAAAATATATTATTCCTTCTGGATCAATAATCTTAATGAGTCAATATGTAATGCACCGTAATCCACTTTATTTTCCAGAGCCAAATACTTTTTATCCTGATCGTTGGACTAATGAATTTAAGAAAAACCTACCAAGATTTTGCTATTTTCCTTTTGGTGGTGGAATTAGAAGTTGTGTTGGAGAACCATTCGCATGGATGGAAGCAATTCTCATTACAGCTATTATAAACAGACTTTGGAAGATAAATAGTATACCATCAAATAAGGTTGTTTTGAAACCCTTGATAACCTTGCGTCCAAAATATGGAATGCATATGAAAATAACAAGAAGAGACTGACTGAAAGAATCTTTCAAGATAATAATATTTGTAACTTATCATCTAGGAGAGTTACTATATGTAACGGATATAAATAACTTAAAAAGAGGTATTATTGATGTGTAGGGAACTAAGAGAGATGATGATGTTTACCAATCCATATTCAAAAACCTCTTTTTAGGAGTATGAATGAATGAGAAAGACCTAAATTCTGACAATTATAAATTGAAGATTTTGGTAGCTTTATATGCTTATATAATTCTATAAAATTTTAGAAAGAACTCAATGTTTTGTCAACATAAATCTATAATAATCTTTTTGTAAATTTTCCTATTC
>DATDKD010000040.1:0-3734 GCA_036520175.1 Nitrososphaeraceae archaeon | reverse complement strand
TTTTGTGTTGATGAAAAATTCGAAGACATATAATAACTGTAAACTATATCATTTATATCAATTATGACTTTAACTGTATTGAGATTTTAGCCTATCTGATTCCTAGTTTAATTTGACATCATTATCATACACACAAGTTTTATCATTGAGATAGAGCTGAATCTATACCTTTTCATATCCAGACATTTTTCATAGGAAGTGATAAAGCTAGAGAAAAGTATTTGATAATTTTTGAATCTTGTGTGATATCTGTAATAAAATTTTCTTTATCTAAAAAATTAGTCATTGGTCAAGAGGGACTATTAGATTTATATAATGCTACTAAAAGAACATTTTCTGTCTTCGGCTAGAATCTGAGCCAAAGTTACTTTTTAATATCCCTTGAATTAACTTTAAACATACATTATATTACATAGGTTTAAACCATCTATTGCCTGGTACCATCGAAGCTATTGGTGGAATTGTTCTTGGTTAGATAGTCAAGCAGTAAGAGTTTGTTGCTCATTTTGTGCTGCTGGTGCGAATGTAATTGAAGAATATAATTGAAAAGATAATAATTGAGATTTTATTAAAACAAAAGATTATATCAAAGGAATTTGTTTTATTATACTAACTCCAAAAATGAGGTCTTTCTAATACGTATAATTTTAATTTCTCATAGCCAGTATAATATAGAGTAATTAGATACATAAAGTATTTTGATGTATTATTTCCATTTAATATTTATTCAATAAGATTCTTCAATTGAGCTAGTCCAATAATATCTCATTATAACTTTAAAAGAAACAAACAATAGTTTTGTTTTAAGAAATATTGGATGCAGCGGTTAAATAATATTTGTCTTCCTCTTCTTTACAAACGTTTCCTAATAGAATTGATTCACATATTTAGTCATAAAACTGCTTTAGCGAATTAGATGAAGTTTCCGGTTTTCTATGGTATAAGAAGAAAATATAATTATAGGTATAAAATTTAAATACCTACCTTTAAATATCATTACTCTCTATTATAAGGTACATTTTAAAATTGCATGAATCAGTGAAAGAAAATTCTAAAGATATTTCTGATGATACCAACACCGACCCTTCGCAGCATTCTTCAAATGAAATTGAAAATTCATTAAGAGAAAATAGAAACTCATTGACTTCTTCCTCTAATCTAGTTAGGGAGGGAATAATTGCAGGCAAAAGGATAGCCAAAATATCTGTAATTACGCTTTTAGCAATCGGAATTGTTGAGATAGTAACAGGATATCTAAGTGGTAGTGTAGTCGCCACGGCTGACGGAATAGACTCCATCTCTGATGCTACAATATCCTTTATTGTGCTTCTGGGACTTAGAATAGCTCATAGGCCTGCTGACAAAAAATTCCATTTCGGATATCATAAGGTAGAAAGTTTTGCTGCGTTAATGGCTGCTATAGGAATGGTAGCAATAGGAATAGCCATCTTTTATAATTCATATCAATCATTAATACATCCCCACGAAATAAAAGAACCAATTTTGGTAATGATTGTGTTGGCTGGTGCAAGTGCATTATCGTTACATAGGGCATTTCAAATGCGAAAGATTGCAAATAAATATAACCTTCTTTCACTTAAAACAGATGCCCGAAATTCAATAAAAGACGGCTCAGCATCAGTAATAGGTTTCTTTAGTATACTTATAGCAACTCAATTTGGATTTATGCAAATGGATGCAATAGGTGGAATGATAATTGCAGGATACATTTTCTCTGTATCTTATATCTCATTAAAGAGATCATCTCTTATACTTGTGGATTCATGGCAAAATCCTCAACTAACAGATATGATAAAAAAGATAATTTCTGAGCAGTTTGTGGATGAAAGATTCAATATTAAAAACGTATTACTACGTTCTTCCGGTATGGTTGACCAGGCGGAAATTCATATAGAATTAAGCGGTGATGAACCTCTCTCTGATATAGAAATGTTATCATTAAGGATCGAAATGGCAATTCGCTCGAAAATTCCTTCTCTAGAAAAAATATCCATCATACCTCATTCATCTTCGGAACTAGTAGGTAAGCCTACATCAACTAAGATGAATGCTATTCGTAATATCAAATGGAGGCAATCAGCTTTTAGAATTGATAGGAATAAACAAAGCAAAGAAAATTAATAGAGATACTTCACATATATTTAGTTAGATATTTTATATAACTTGAAAAACATTTACGAACTAGTTGAAATTTACGCAAGAGATAGTATCACAATATATCCTAGCTAATGGATATGAGAAACCAAAAATAGAAATTGGTAACTACTATTTAAAATGGAATGAAAAATGTTACGGGATATACCCTAAAGAAATAGTTGAACTAAAAGAATTTGTAACAAACCTTATTCCATATTTTGAGGTCATTTATAAATTAATCAATAGCTTAGAGAGACCGAGAAGTAAAGAAAGATATTTCCAAAATAAAAAATTATCACCAGACATACATTTTTCGCATCGTAATAAAGAGCATTTAGTTAGTTACGATTTACATATGATGTCAGATGGTGCAACATTCATAGATAGAACAGAAAAGATTGAAATTATAACTCAAGATTACAGTACCTTCTCAACAGGGGTTAATGTAGCTAAAGGTAATTTTGACAAATTGGAGCTTTTTTTGAAGTCGAAATTAGGTCAATTGTTATTTAATCGACAAGGTAAAGGATAGAATTAAAGGAGATTAAACTATAGGACGGTTCCTCTAACAAATAATATTAGAAAGAATCTTATTTTTGTTCAGTATACTGTATACTTAAAAAAGAAAATTTTCCTATTCATCTGCTAGTGGTGTTACCAACGTAATAGTTTAATAAATTAAGGAAAATAATATTCGGTTAGTCGCGTTTATATTGTTTTGCTTCTTCTTTTGTAACTTTAAAATAAACCGTGTCGCCGTCAAAACGTTCCACTAAACTCTTGGGAATGTAATATCTTTCTTTATCTACAGTACCTTTTTGAGTTATTATAAATTCTCCTAAAATTTCTTGAACTTCGCCAAAATCAGTATCATCACCTAACCCTCTTGCTTCTTTTTTAGTAATATCTTCAGAAGTAAAATCAGTAATATCGTTTGACATATACTCGCTAGTAATACATCGTATTTAACTTATTTCTTATTTAACAAAATTTGAGTTTCTAAAAATAAAGATCATTAAAAGCACTTATAGATTCAAAATATATGTTTAATAATAAAAACCATCTCTACTAACACGAAGGTCATCTGCAGCATCAAAGCCGTAGGCATTAAAAAAGAAGATAATATGATTAGATTTTCTTAAAACATGAGGTAAATCTTATCAGAAAAAATGTGAAAAGATAAAAATTGAAAAATCTAAAGTTGCCTTTACTTGCCTAGGTTTTCAAGTCCTTCGCCAATCTTTCCTAAAGTATCTTTTGCTCCTTCAGTGACCTTGGAACCTACATCTTTTGCACCTTCAGCCATGTCTGAACCTACATCACTAGCATTTTTTTTAATTTCTCCACCCGTCTGATTTGCCGATTCACCTGCATTTTGCATTGTTTGGTTTGTTTCTTCGGATTGTGCAAATCCTGGAACAGTTAATGCCGAGAAGCCGAGCATAATTGTAAGAAATGCGGCTGGCAGTATTACAAATAAGTTAGTGTATTTCAATGTAACTTTGTTAAATCCTTTTTTTATATAAAAATTTTTGTTAGTAAATTTCCTATAAAAAAAATATAGAAAATTGTTTGTA
>DATDKD010000039.1:0-10967 GCA_036520175.1 Nitrososphaeraceae archaeon | reverse complement strand
ATATAACATTAATTTATCATTTAGTTATAAATTGTCATAGCCGGAAATGATGTATTCTGGGTGGGGTGATTACAATATGTTCCGACTATGACAAATAAGGTGATTGATTGGTTGGTTGAGATCTGTGAGATGTTTTGTAGTAGTATATACTCATAATTATTGTATTTATTAATTCTTGTAAACCTAATTTTATTTAGTTGTTATTTATTTTTTTATTATCTTATCATTATACCTCGATCAATTAATCAACTATCTTTTTGTCTTTGGTGGATTTTAAAATCGTCTTCAGTTGGTATTGGTTTTTGTTGTTGTTGTTATTGTTCTAATGCTTGATCTATATGATTGATTATAGAGGTTACTAACATAGGTGATGCTACAACTGCTAAGAGCGTTATTAGACATCTTATAATATCCTATAATCTAATCTCTACATTATTATCCTGCAAAGCCTTTTCCTTAAGGTTACCTCTCCTTCTGCAGTTTTCATATTCCATGTCAGAATTACTTTTAAAAGTATACAATAACTTAGTTATATATGACGAAAATATTTTTTTTAACTTTTACTCCAAATACGTTATTTAAAAGAATGTTTAATTATTCTATAGTTAAGCCTTATGTAGTTCAATAATTAAAATAATTATAATAGTAATTTGATAGAAGACAGAAGCGAGATAGTGGAAACTTTGAATAATTCAAAGATAGCTAGATTAGCTACAGTAGATCCTGAGAATAATCAACCCTATCTCGTACCAGTAGTATTTGTTTTTAATGGTTATAATATATTCATTCCAATAGATGACAAACCTAAAAAAACAGGAAATTCAAACCAATTGAAAAGAGTAAAGAATATACAAAAAAATCCTAGTATTTCTTTTCTAATTGATACATACGATGAGGAAGACTGGAATAACCTTTCTTATTTGATGATCCAAGGTAAAGCAAGAATAGTAGTAAATAGGTTAAAGGATATAGATACTATAAAAACAGCCCATTCCTTGCTATCTGAAAAATATCTTCAATATAAAAACTTAGTAGGAATGGGAGATAGTTGCATTGTAATTGATATTCAAAAGGTTATAAAATGGAAATACTCCAATAAAAAAAGCAATTCATAATGAATAGTTCTTTAGTATTTAGAAAGGACTTTGATTGTTAATGATTTTATTAAAATATGATAATTCATGAATACTATATATAGAATAAGATGATGAATCTCTAAAGATCCTATTGTTGATTATATTAGGTCTTATAGTATAAAAATTAATAATAAATATGAAAGTAGGATTAGTGGTTCCTCAATTTGGGATAAATGCTACAAAAGAAAATCTAATTAACTTTGTTCAAATTGCAGAAAGAGAAGGGTTTGAATCACTTTGGGTATATGATCGAATGTTATATGCTGTCACTCCTCAACAGGGATACGGTGGGACTCCAGATAAAAAAGAATGGCCTGAATATTTTAAGAATAGTTTAGATCCATTGACAACATTAGCATTTATCGCAGCTAATACTACTAAGGTAAACTTGGGAACTTGTATTATTGACATGGTATTCCATAATCCTGTAACCCTTGCTAAAGAATTTACTACAATCGATATTTTATCTGAAGGTAGGACAATTTGTGGTTTTGGTATTGGATGGTCAAAGGATGAGTATCTTGCAGCAAATATTCCTTATGAGAAAAGAGGAGAAAGAGCAAACGAAATTCTTCAAACTATGAAAAAGGTATGGACAGATGATATTATAGAATTTAATGGAGATTTTTATAAAATTCCAAAATCAATAATTGGTCCAAAACCCGTTCAAAGACCTCATCCTAAAATTTTGTTAGGAGGTTTCTCACCAAAGACGTTTGAACGTATAATCAAATATGGCGATGGTTATATCGGAGCTTTAGTAGGATCATTTGAATACTTTCACAATTCAATTAAAATGTTTAATGATTCTATTGAAAAAAGTTCAAGAACTAGAAAGGATTTTGATCTGACTATTCTCACATATCCATATCTAATGAAAAGTAATAGCTCTGAAGGTGATAGAGCTCCTATGACCGGCAGAACAATCGATGAAATTGGTTCTGATTTATCTATGCTCAAAAGTTCTGGAGTAGATAGAGTAATTCTTGCCGTTAATGCAGAAAAGGATTATGATGTAAATGAAACTATTGAATTTGTTAAAGAACTAAGAAAGTTCTGTCAATAGTTATAAAATATTACAATTAAACAAATGGTTCAATAACTAAAATTGAAAGCTTAGAAGTGTAAATTTCTCATTATTATATGGTTGGTAACATAATATAATAATTTTTGAATGAAAATTTGAGTTAATTTCTGTAAGAAATTATATGATGAATAATTCAATTGAAGATGCTATTTGAAATCTCATTGTGTTGTCTATATTTCACAAACCATAACTTTTTTTAATTAGATTCTATATATATATAGATAGTATTGTTTGCCTAAGGCATATATTTTAATTAATTGCGAATCAGGCTATGAAAGTCTTGTTGCTAAAAGTATTAAATCAATAGAGAGTGTATTAACATGTAGCATTGTTTATGGAGCATATGATATTATAGTTGAAATAATATTTGATACTTTAAAACAATTAGAATATCTAATTAAAAAAAGGATTAGACAAATTAGCAAACTACAATTTACTATGACATTGATTCCTTTTGAATTTGAATTAAAATGAAGTATACCTTTATTTTAGCAAATAAAATGTCAGCCATTCATTAGGTTGCAAAATATATTGAATAATCCTCAATATGTCTCAGAATTACATTTTATATATCTAGCAAATATAAATACTAGGATACTTTTTCCTTGATATGAAATGCTTATCATGTAATAATCATTTTCATCCACAAATGGGCTTTCACTTTTTAGGGTTCAATAAGAGACAAAACTCTGTATATGTATATTATCAACTTTGTCCATCTTGTAAAGAACCCGTTGTAGGAATATATGAATCACAAAAATTAGAACTTATGCCTCCTGTTACTCCAGATGATATAAACAATAAGGTATCAGTATTGAAAAAAGAATGATAGTATACAAAAATATAAGACTAAGGCTTTGAACCCTCACTTAGAATCAGATTCTTTAATCGGTTCATACACTATCTTTATCTTATTCTATCCCTATTCTCCTCCAAAGTATATGAACCAATTGTTAATGGGCTCGGAGGTGTGTCAAATGATTTTCACACAATTTTGTAGTGCAGATAAAAAAATTTTATTATTTAAATTATTACTCTCATTTAATAGGGTTAAGTAGCAAAATACCATAAGTTTTTGAAAGTTTTGAGTTATTTCTGTTTAAGAATTTATATGATCAATGATTCAATTGAGGAAATGGGATTTGAAACTTTGTTTTGTTGTCTATAATTTAGAAAATTCGTAGTATTAGAAGGTCTATTTTTGTATATCTTCAGCTTTTGATATGTCTTATAATTGTAATAAGTTATAATGTTAAAATATATTCATGAGTAACAATGGCGACAATTCTCAACTGTCAACTAAATCTATACCAATAGAGAACAATAACAAAGAATCTATTGACAAATATAAAGAAAAAGCTAAATCCTTTACAGATAAAATAGTAAATAAAATATCACATAGAGATGATATTAGGAGAAATGAAATTACAGAAGATAAATCATCGAATGTAAGATTTATAACTTTTGGTTTATTTACTTTGATTGGTTTTATAGTAGTAATTTATGCCATATTAGTCGCGGTAGTAGCAGACACAACGCTTCAATCTGCAAATGTATTTTTTGTAGTTACTATATTAAGTATTTCTATATTAGCTGGAATTCTTGTGTATCAGATTGGTCCAATAAAGTAGTATATTCTATTAAGTATATTCTAAATTACCCATATTTACCATGTTTTTTATATACTTTAAAAGATGTTATTGAACACTATTAGTATACGGGCTTGTAGGGCTTAATTCTCATTATAACAGGGTTAGGTAACATAATAAAAAGTTTTAGTCAGAAAATTATTAATAATATTAGTAAATTTACAACCATCATTATTGTTATTTTTAAAAGTAATTAATTTGATAACTACAATATTCAGATAAGAATGTTTTATTGATTTAAGTTTATATTATTATTATTATTATTTAGGTATAATTCAATAACCAAAAGATCATATACTAATAATAATTCGATTGATTAGAATTGTAATTAATATTAAATGTTTTTAAATTAATCAATTTAAATCTTATTAAATTCGACTGGTTCTTTTATTGTTGTATGTAGTGGTATTCAGGTAGTAAATCATATGACCATTGAGGCTAAGATGGCAATGGAAAAAACTGATAAAGTATTAGTATCCAGTTCATTGTATTCTTGACAATACAATGCTTTAGACTTTATAGAAAAATGTATGACTAAGTGTTGCTTACTTATTTCCTATGGTTGAAAGAGAAGGACAATCACACGAAGAAGAAAATATTCCAGCATCAGGTTTGAGTCCTTTAAAATCTAGTTTGTATAGGACGTTGTGGATTGCTGCCCTTTTTTTATTTATTGGTGCAGCTATGTATGATGTAGGAGCGTCGTGGTTAATGACTTCACTTGCTCCAAATCCTTTATTCGTTTCTCTGATCACAACAGCGACTACTCTACCAATTTTTCTCTTTGCATTACCATCTGGGACATTATCTGATATTTTTGACCGGCGTAGTATACTCCTTATTTCTTGTGTATACATGTTTACAATATCCACGATACTAGGAATGCTCACTCTTGTTGGTGTGACTACCCCAACGGTATTGTTAATACTTACTTTTGCGCTAGGAGCAGGTCTAACTATGATTAGGACTCCAATTATTCCTATCATGAGTGGACTAGTATCAAGCTCAGAACTACCTTCTGCTCTCACCCTTAGTGCTGTTGCTGGTAACATAGGACGTGTAGTTGGTTTCGCAGTTGGTGGTTTTATTGTAGCAGCAATTGCACCTTGGGCTGTCTTTTTTCTTAATTCAGCTTCATTTATTGGAATGATTATAGTCCTAAGCAGATTACCAAGAAAGTCTAATGGCCACCAACAAAGCTCTCTGCCTCCTGAGAATATAATTCGAGCTATTCGAGCTCAGATACGCTATGTACGCTATTCTCAAGCAGCACATGTATTAATTGTTCGTGCAGGTTTATTCACATTATGTAGTAGTGCGTTATTATCTCTCTTGCCACTCTTAGCTAAAAATGAATTAAGACTTGATTCTACAGGTTTTGGACTTCTATTAGGATCTTTTGCTACGGGTGCAATAATTGGCGGAATTGTAATTTTGCCAAAATTGCGACCAAAAGTTTCCGTAGACTCTCTTATTACTGGTTCCATAGGGTTACTTGCAATGGTAATATTCACAACGGGGCATATACGCGATTTTGCTATTCTTTGTATAGTACTGGGGGTAGGAGGAGTAGCTTACATCACTATATTATCAAAATTTTATACCATTGGAATGAAATCTGCGCCAAAATGGATTGGAGCCAGAGTACTAGCAGTTTATCTGCTTATACTAAATGGTGGCTTGGCAGTTGGAAGTGTAATATGGGGTACAATAGCTAACACATTTGGCATCCCAATCACCCTGTCAGTAGCTTCGTTAGCATTAGCGGCAACTATTATGGCTAGGAAGCGTTACAGCATAACTTTGTTGGATGACCTCGATTTTACACCGGCAAGTGACCATTGGTCACTTCCTCCTGAGCTCTCAGTTGATCTTTCACAAAATGACAGTCAAGCCCTAATAACAATCGACTATAAGATTGATCCTAAATTATCTGACGAGTTTGAACAGAGTGTACGTGAGTTAGGACGTATTCTTAAGAGCGAGGGAATGGCCTATTGGGAATTATTCCAAGACACAACAGATATTGGTCACTATATCGAAATCAGAATTGCGGATACCTGGACTGACCATATGCGTCAGCATGAACGAGTTACCAAGAACGTTCAGGTTATGGAAGATAGAATCCGAGAACTTATCAAAGATGGTCCTCAACCAATAATCTCTCATTATATAGGAAAATCTGCTCACAAATAGTTCACCAGTTTATAGTACAACTTTTTATTGTAATTAGAGTCCTATCCTATTTTCAGACTACATAATTTCATTATTTTCTTTCAAGTTAAAGTGAGATTATTCATTTTACAGAATAACTTCGTTGCTATATAATAATTTGAAATAGTTGATCCAGATATTTCTCCTTGTTTAACACTCTCCTTTTGAAATTCAATGAATCGCATAAAATTTTGCTCGGCCAATTAAGTATCATTTCTTGCTTTTGACAGAAATATTATATAAAAAATTAATTAATTTATAATTCAATGCTGTAATTTACATTTACTTTACAGCATCAAATAGAGAATAACTTTAACGAAATGGATTATTTCGATTTCAATTTTTTTAATTAGTTCTTTTTTGGTTTAGTACTCAATATTCACACAATCAAAACTTTCTTAGTTAATGCCTTGAAGTCAAAAACTTTTCTTTATTATCTGCTTTAGCAAATGCATATAATGCATCATAGACAGGAAATTGTTTTGTCATATTCTCATAGTCATCTTTTGATATAACATTAAAACCAGCAGCAATTGCTGCAAGTCCGGCTGATTCTGGTGTGAATTGTCTTTTTTCTGTATCTGCACCTCTTACAATTTTAGCTAATATTAGTAATTCTGGATTCTTTTTGTCAAGTTCGTATTTCTTTATAATGGCATCAAATGAACATTCATCGCCATGATGACCTAATTCAACATTTGGTATATCAAATGGAATCGCATTTTCATTTCTCATAATTTCAAGTACTTTATGCGAAGGTACAAACAGAAATTTAGCTTCATTATCTACAAAATTCTTTATAAGCCAAGGACATGCAATTCTGTCTACTTTCGCATGTTCTCGTGTTATCCATTTCATAATTAGTCTTTAATGAAATAAATAGTATTTGAAGTAATTTTTTCTTTAGTAAATGTAGTAGTATGATACAATGCTATGGATAGCTATAAAAATGCCTTAATCTTCAAAAGCAAATTGTGAATCCATAAAGTATTTCCATGAACCTCTCCTAGAGTTTGACCAATGAAGTGATTGTTTGTGTATGTAAGAGATAATTTCTGTAATTATATGAATTAGAGTGTATAGTATAATTCAATCAACAATCAAATATGTTAAAATAATAATAATAATAATAAGACTAATTGAGAGTCATTGATATTAAAAAGGCTGGAGGGCTTTGATTTCTCATTATTACAGCGTTAGGTAACATAATAAATAAAGTTTTTAGTCAGAAAATTATTAATAATATTAGTCTATTATTATCTAAAAAAACCCAGTAGCAAAGTTTGCCATTATGAATATTATTACAAACTGAAGAATTGCCTGAGTTGCAACAACTTTGACATATCTACGCATAAGTATCTGAATTTTGGTCATATCAGGTTCCTTTTTCCTTAACTCATGATAGACTCTTATGTTAGTTGGAAGAAGAATCCCGAGTCCTTGAATAAGCATTACCGTGACAATAATTAATACCGTGGTAATCCAGTATACGACTGGAGATTCTAAAGTAATCAAACCCATTTTTGAAGCGAGGAAGTAACCTGCAGTAGTTGTAACAGATGATACAGTTGGCATATAAAAAACCATTTTTGGCATAAGCCATGAAATGATTTCCTTACGTGTTGAAAGACTTACCTTTCGAAGTATGGGACCAAGCAAGAATGCCATAAAGATATCTGTTCCAGTCCATAATATTGAAGTAAATACGTGAACGTAGTTTAGAAGCAGAAGGTTAGCAGTCATTATCGCTAGAATTAAGGCGCCAATTGGAATAACAATCCATATGTTTGAGCGTAATGATATTGTCGGCGGTTTTTGTATTGGAGACTCCAATTGAATAGGATATCTTGCATAACTTATTAATATAACCTTTTATTTATGTTGAATCAATAACGAGTACATATAATAACTGTTATGCTTGTAAATAGATTATACAATGATGTTTTTAGTAATATTTCCTTTATTATGTAATCAAATCTAATTGCATTAACATATTCTCCAAACATTTTCTTATAAGACAGGAGAAGAGACACCTTCTACAATCTCTCTCTTCTCGTAGCTTAATCAAAAAAAATTATTTCTTATATCCTAGTAACATAGATATAGGAAAGTAAAAGTAAATTTTATTATTGTTATTATTTTCTTTAAGAAAACTTTTCATTCCCAAATTGTCTTGTTTTACATCTTCTTTAAACAGATGTTGAATTTTCTCTTTATTTCCATAATTGGGAAATGATGCGTCAAGTAGTTTATCCAATTCCATTTCTAGATTTTGACATTTACTTTCTAGATTGACCAATCCTGACTCTTCCATCAAACTTCTTAAGCTTTTAAAAGTAAATGCTTTTACGTGTGATGGATCCCGTAATTTTTCAACTTTGTTATATTCATCTACTTTATCAGGCTCTGGAGTTACATCAATTATTACAATTCTTCCATCATACTTACAGACACGTATCATTTCATTTAAAACTTTTTGTGGTTCAAGTAAATGATGAAAACTAAATCGTGTTATAACTAATGAAAATGAAGAATCATCAAATGGTAGAGTAAGGATATCTCCAATTTTCCAGGTTAGGTTGTTTAATTTTCTTTCTTTTTGCATTTGTTTTGCTTGTTCAATCATAGCAGGTGTTATATCAATTCCAGTTACATGAGAAACAAATTTTGCTAGTTCACATGCTACTATTCCGGGTCCGCATGCAACATCTAATACTGTATCGCCTTTCTGTGGTTTTGCTAATTCAACTATTAATTCTAGTCCATACTGGTTAGAATGTTCTGATAGTTGGGTAAAGGGAATAGCCTGCTTTGTAAATTGAGTAATGATTGATTCATTATGTAATGAAGAAGAATCATTATTTGAATTTTGAAAACTCATTATTATATAATCAATTGTTATGATGTTTGTCTTTATTTAAATTTCACTAGATTATATTATTATTGTAAAATTTCTCAGTATAATTAGAAATACAAATTTATAAACAGATTTTAATTTATTTAATCTAAAAACAACTTTCCAGACTGTTATAAACTTATTCATAGGCATGCAAAGGGGAGGATAGTCAACTCATTTTGACACAATTTTGTAGTTCAAAGAAAGAAATGTAATTCTTGCTTAGGATTATTAATATGATAATATAATTTATTGAAATATTAAAATAAATAATATAAAGGACAGTCATATCAAATGGAGAAATTCATCTATAAGAATATTCTCTCTTTTCAAGGAGGAATAATTTCTCTTACTTCTATATCATATAAATCAAAATCAAGGTTATTTGTCTTTAAAATCATCTTAGGAGAACCCCATGATATAATCGCTCCTTTAGTTATTGCTCCACATTCATTCATTTTTGCTTTTCCAGAATTAATTCCCCATTTGCCATCATCAATTTTCTCATGTACTTTGACATAAGGTCCTTTTCCTTCATTTTTTGTATCGACAAAACTTTCAAGTTTTACTGTGGAATTGTTATCAAAATTGTAAACTATTGTTTTAAACCCAATTTTTTTATTATAAAGGTTGCCTAAATCTATTTTTTCATTAGGTTTATCTATTACATAATCTGCATGATATTGTTCTTTTTTCATTTGTAATTTACCATCTGCTGAGATATTATTGTGATAGCTTGAACCACCACAATAAGCATTAGGATATTCTTTAATTTCTTCTTCTCCTTTGCTGTCATGTATAATGGAACGAGAGACAACAGAAATAGCTTGATCTATTTTTTCTGCTTCCAACATTTTAAATATTACAGTAAATTCTATATTCTTGAAGTCGCTTGGATATAGCCAGTAACCTTGTTTGTCTAATATACTAAAATTCCATGTCTTAATTTGTTTCATCATTTCCTCCTGTGTTAATATTCCTGCTTGTTTTGTAGAAATATCAATTCTTGTTGTTCCCTTACCTATTTTCCAGCTTCCATCTGAATTTTTCTCTGAAAATATTTCTTTATGTTTTATTTCATCAATTTGTCTTAAATCGTTAGGATTTTTACTGTTAAATCTATAATATTCTCCATCTGGGTTACCTCTATAAATCGGATAAATTCCTTCTTTTTCTTCTACTGGAGCAAAAGGTAGTAATTGTATTTTTGTAAATTCTGAAACTAATGTACTTGTTAGTATAGAGATTCCAAAGATTATAATTAATACTAGTGTATATTTATACTTCTTTAGGATTAAAAATAATGTAACAATAATTACAGAACCAATGATTATGTAGTAATTTTTAATTAATCCAATAATCACTGCTAAAGTTATTAAAATTACTATCTTTAAAATTAACCAATTCAATTGTAGACTCAATAAATTGTATTTTAGCCAATATGAGTGTTCAATTCCTAAAAATAAATTTGCTTCTTTAAGAAATAAGTTATATATAATAATTTGAGGAATAGAATGCAAATATCTTTTTAATTTAAATACTCTTTTCTGCTATGATCTAATATGCTTAAATGATAAATTAATTGTCTATTTTATATATTAGTAATTATCAGATCTGTCATATGCCTAACTAGTTGTATTTTCTACTTTAGCCCTTCTCTAATTACGCCACTGAAATTAGATAGTACATAGTTCCAGATCATGCTATTTCTTAGATGCTTCTCCTAGTTGATTAAGAGTATTCTTTTCCCCACTAGGGCTTATTATGCCAGTATAATTATTTGCAACTTCTGATGCCATATTTTTTATTTTTCCTGCAGTAGTTTTTATTAAATCTGTTATACTGTTTGGGGTTGTTTTTTCTTGTCCATAAACTGAAAGTAAAGTTATCATAGAAAAAACAAATATCACTAAGAAATATTGATTTGTATGCTAATTTCATTGTATTCATTAATAATGAAATAGCTGCGATTGCTAAACCTAAAA
>DATDKD010000038.1:0-37875 GCA_036520175.1 Nitrososphaeraceae archaeon | reverse complement strand
GTAGGGATTCGAACCGAAGGTTGTACGCCCGGGCCGGGATTCGAACCCGGGTCGCAGGAGTGACAGTCCCACATACTGAACCGGAATATACGATGCGGAATTTTAATAATCCTTATAGTGCATCTCTATACTACCCGGGCGCATTAAAGTTGTTTTATAAAAGCAATTAAAATATCTTTCTTTTCAAACAATGGAGCCAATAAAGGCTATTAAAATTATATAATAAAATTTATAATTAGCAATCTAATTAAAAGCTAATTTTATTGGTTCAAAAATCCTTATAATGTACAGTTTTTCAATAATATATATCATAAAAATAGAGTACACTATATCTCCATAAATCAAGCACAAGAAATTTTTGAGAGAAAGTTCATGAAAGCAAGGAAAGTTCATACAAGCAAGGAAAGTTCATGAAAGCAGCGGCAGAGATACCAAAAATCTTAAAAGCCTATTTTTTTAAACAATATAATTGGTTAATGATTATATCAACCAAAGAAAGGAAAAAACGTGTTTTAGAATGTCTAGAACAGAATAAAACTTATCGAGAGATCCAAGATCAATTTCATATCTCTTCTAGAGAGATAAGTTCTATAGTTAAAAAAGCAAAAGAAAAAAAAGACAAAGAAGAAGAAAAGAAAATCCAGAGATCTCTTACATCAAAAGTATATAAATTATTTGCAAAAGGGAAGAGTCTCCTATATGTTGCCACAACATTAGGTATTGAAGCATCAGAGGCACGAAAAATCTATATGGATTATTTGGATCTTAAAGGCTATCATCATGTAGGAGAGGTATTACAAAAATTTGATATACAAACAATTAGAAATTTTTCAAAATCCTATATGGCAAACGATGATAATAGAATAGATGAAAAAAAATTAATGGAAGCAATTAAAATAAGTACTAACCTTCCAAAAATCAAAGAGGAATATAATACTATTTTATCTCAATTACCAGATCTTCGAAATCAGAGAAACTATAATGACTCACAAAATAAATTATTAATAAATAAAAACTTAGAATTGCAGGATAGATTAAGTTTAGCACGAAATAGAACAAAAGAATATATCACTGAATTGCTAAAGCAAAAAGAGCCATATATTAGAGCATCTATTATGACAATAATAAAAATAATTAAAGAAGATCCAGAAAAAAAAATTATAATTAACAATAACAATAATATACACTCGTCTGATCAAATAATTTCAGAGGTGGTAGCTAAGTTTTATGATGCTATTTCTGAAAACATAGTACTTAGCATTACTAATCTTAATTTTAATAATGATAATAATAATAATTATAATTATAATTATGATAGGTATAACAATCAAGAAAAAAATATAATTTAATGAATTTATTATAATTCTAATAAAAGATAATTTTCAAAATTGTATCAATTATTATTATTTGAAACAATTTAATTTCTAACTATTCAATGCAAATTACTTGATTATATATAATAATTTGTATACTCTTTTAATCTTATTTCATTTATGCATATAATTTCTAAAATTATAAAATCTAGTAGGAATTTTATTCTAAATTATAATTATTATTGGTTCAAAGCATTAGATATATATGAACCCAATCAAAGAATATTAGATTTTATTCAAATCTCTCATGCAGATTTTTTTATCAAATCAAAAAGTCTTTTGTTACTCACTGCATAGAATGATAACTTGTTTTTTAATCCTAACTCAGAGTCTAATTCTTGACCATTACTAGAATACAATTTGCCACCAGCTTCTTTTGCTATTAAATAAGCCGCTGCCATGTCAGTAGATCGAATCTTTCCTCTGATATCTATATAAGCATCCATAAATCCTCGAGCAAAATAACAAAGTTCAAGAGCATTTGCGCCAAAATGCCGTATATGGGAAGAAAAAGAAATAACTTTTGAAATTTCATCTAAAATGTGGGGAGGTACTCCGGATACATTTGTACCTATTAATACATCAATTGATTTAAGATCTTCAAGAGATGTAATAGAGCGGAAATCTTTTTCATTTCTAACACTTATTTTTTTATTATTAAAAAAAGAACCTTTCTGCTTTGAAGCTGAATAAATATCACCTGTGAACAAATCTAGAACTACTGCATCAGTAACAGAACTTAGTTTAAATTCATTAGCGAAAGCTAAAGAACAACAAGAGAAAGGAATCCCACGAATTGCATTGGTAGTGCCATCAACTGCATCCATTATTACAAAACCATTATCATTATTGTTAGAAGAAGAAGAAGGTGAAGAAGAAGGATATGACTTATTTAGATTAACTATTCCACATTCTTCTCCAATTATCACTGGAGAAATATTACTGGATTTAATTGTATTCAGCACTGCCGTTTCTGCGACGATGTCAATTTTTCTAGAAATGTCTCCTCCAGCACCAAGACTTATTTTACTAGCGCCTTCACTTGTTCCTAATAAATCCTTAATTTCACTATAAACATTCTTAGATGATTCAATTAAAATATCTAATATCATAAAAAATATGTTATCGTAATGTTATAAAATGATATAGTACAAAATATGATATTATATACTAAAGTAAGAATTAATTAATTAAATATGAAAAAATAATCATAATAATATAAAAATTTAATTGCTATTCAATTCTTTTGAAAAACTTTTTTTTCCCTTGTCCTTTTATCAATTTGTAGATTGATACTTTTATTCCAACATAAATACTGTACAAAAGTTTTAATTCCATATTATTATAATACAACATTTGCTTTTAAACATTAAGTAAGAATTTGAAACTTTAAAATAGGAAATCACAACTGCTAATTAGATAATAACCAAAAAAAGTAAAATAAATTATTATTATTATTATTATTATTAATTAAACTGGAAAATTAAATGATGATTGTTCCAATTCTAAAATTGGAATATAAATAGCCTGTGTATCATTACCTATTCCATTTACAAACTCGAATTTTCCAGTCAGCTGTTTTAATTCAATAAATTTTTTTGCAGGCTTTTCAGTCAAAACCATATAATGAATAACTGTATTGACGGCACCTGTTTCTATAAATAATACTTCTTTATCCTTAAAATTGATGTGATAAAGCATTGGCACCATTCCTATTGGTGATTGAGAAGCAAATAAAATCACCTTAAGCATGTCTTCCAAATTTTTATATTTTAGATATGTAGTTGAATAAACTTCAGCTGATGACATCAAATATCATACCCTATTATAATAGTAACCTATAATACTCTTCCGTCTTTATTTATTAAAATAAATATACAAATAGAGATAATTAGTAACAAAGAAAAAATATATGAGTTAATTTTATAGTTCATTTATTGAAGAATTTTATAAAATATTTATCGTTTCTACTTGGATTTTTCTTAATTATTAGTTTAATTCAATTTAATTTTAATTATATTTATTCTACTAATAACCAACAAACTGATTATCTAAAAAAACAAATAGAAATTTGCTGTACATGGGGAAATAAACTTGCAGATGGAATACTTACATATGAAATAAATAATGCAAAACCTGAAACAAAGGAATTAGTAATATCTGCGATAAGTTATTGGAAAGAAAATATACCAGGAATTGAATTTAAAGAGACAGATAGTAAACAACAAGTAGATATCAAGATTTCTTTTAGGAATGATAATGGAAAAGTTGCCGGACAGACCATGACTAATTTTGATTCAGATGGATTTATTTTTAACGTCAAGATATTGCTTGCTGAAAAGGCTTTTGGAAAACAATTGAACAAAAATGTGATTGAATATATAGCAAAACATGAGTTTGGTCATGCTCTCGGTCTAGGACATGCAAATTTTAATGAATCTCTTATGTCATCGTTGGTTTATAATTCATTTAACAAAATTTCAGACTGTGAAAAAGAATCTGTTAAGGAAGCAAACAAATGGAAATTAATAGACAATGTTTCATCTCCGAAAATAAGCAAAATTAAAAAATATTTTTGCTAATTCTATGTTTATTGTTTACCTCAAATTTTAATTATATTAATTTCTATTTTTATTTCTAAATTATTGCAATATATTATTTATAGTAATTTACTATTATATGACCTAATTCTACAAATTATACAATGAAACAAATATGAGAATAATAGACATAACGTTTTTTTCTATATTGTAAAGTTTATTTTATTTAATTTGATTTTCCAAATCTTGATCACCACTCGGAGTAATTAGTTCCATAACTTTAGAATAAAGATACAAATATCTTCTTCCTTTGTCCGTTATCCTAAAAATTTGATCTTTATCGGAATATTCTATTAATTCACGTTCTAATAATATTGAAAGATAATCTTTTAATTGACTATAAGAAAGAAAAGCCTTATACATTATTTTTGTTTTAGCCGCTCCCTCTTTAGTAGCTTCTAGTATTAATGCTACTATATCTGTCCTGCTTCGATATTTCATTAACAGATTTTATAAATGGAATGTTTCATAAAAATTGATCGTAAAATATTAAAATTATTAATACAAAAATGTAATTGAAAACTAACTATGATTCCTTATTTTTTAAATCAATTTCTACTAATAATTGGATACCTTTTTTTGTGATAGAATAATTTTTTGCATTTTTTCTTATATAGTCTCTCATTCTTTCAATATGATAATATATGGATCCTGTAGATAAAGCTGTAGCGTTTTGTATGTCAGAAAAGCCAGCAGATCCATTTCTTTCAGCTATAGCACGTAATATTTTAATTCTGGTTCTTCGAGCGCGGAGTTGGGTTTCTCCTATCAATATTGATATTGCTCAAATAAATTATTTATTTTTTACTAAATTAAATAAAATTTATAATAAAAAAAGTAAAAGATATGAAAAATGTTATATTAAATAGTTGATATGTGATATTATTATTCCTAGATTATTTTTTATATATTCCCTTCGTAAAGCTTATAGAGATATGGATCAATAACCATAACTGCGATGTCATATGGGGTCGTAGCGAAGCCTGGCATCGCAACGGGCTCCAGATCAAAAAAAAGGGCTGGTAATATCTTGAAGATACCCGTAGGTCAAGGGTTCAATTGATAATGATTAAATTCACTATCAGAACAACTCCCTTCGGCCCCATCTCTATATAATTAAATTTAATTATGAAGAATAAAGGTTGAATTAACAGATATACAAAAAATATACCTCCCTCACCCTCTATAAAGTTACTGCATATATTAATATGAGAAAATCATTTGCATAGTAATATGGAAAATGAATCAAAATCAAATGCTAATGTTGCAATAATTGATCTAGATATTCAAGATATAGAAGGTATAGGTCCTACTACTGCAAAAAAATTGAAAGATGCTGGTATTATTTCTGTAATGGATTTAGCTGTAGCCAGTGCAGAAGAACTATCTGAAAGTATCAATGCTACAAAAGAAACAGCAGCTTCCTTTATAATTTCAGCTCAAAAACTATTAAGAGAAACAAATGTCTTAGATAAGGAATTTGTTACTGCGGATGATGCGTTACAAAAAAGAAGATCAATGCTTAGATGTTCTACAGGTTCTTATGCATTAGATGATCTTTTACTTGGAGGAATAGAAACACAGGCTTTAACAGAGTTTTATGGTGAATTCGGATCAGGTAAATCTCAAGTATGTCATACTTTATGTGTAACAGCAAAACAACCAGTTGAGGCAGGTGGATTAAATAGCTCTGTTATCTATATAGATACAGAAGGTACATTTAGACCAGAACGAGTTGAACAAATTGCCAGATCAAGAGGATTTGAGCCTACAGAAATCCTTAAAAGTATAGCAGTTTGCAAAGTTTATAATAGCTCTCACCTTGAATTAATAGTTAAAGATTTAGGAAAATATATTGACGATTTTAAAGCAAAATTAGTAGTAATTGATAGCATAATATCTCTTCATAGAGCTGAATTTTCTGGAAGAGGAACTTTAGCGGATAGACAACAACGATTAAACGGCATGTTACATAAATTAATAAGATTAGCAGAGATATACAACATAGCAATTGTAATAACAAATCAAGTGCAGTCGTCACCTGATACGTTCTTTGGCGATCCTACAAAAGCTACAGGAGGTAATGTTTTAGGTCATGCTTCTACGTATAGAATTTATCTTAGAAAATCAGGAGAAAATAGAATAGCAAAAATGATGGATTCACCATATCATCCTTATTCAGACACAAGGTTTACAGTTACTGAAAAAGGAGCGGATGATATAGAAGAGCAAACACCAAAGAAGGGAAGTAAAAGATCAACAACAACAGCAACAACGACGTCAAGGAAGAAAGAAGAAAAAGAAGAAGAAGAAGAAGAAGATCAACAGGAATAAATAGATAAATAAATAATTAATCTATACTATGGATTAAATTATTAGATTTTTTTATTGTTTATCATATATCTTTTTTTTACTAAAGAACCATTTTCCTGATCTTATTATTGCTATACCGCTAGCGATAACAACAAGAATAATTACTAGAACTATTGGAGTGATCAATAAATTTAATGGATAGGGCGCATTTGAAATGTATATACATTTAGGTTCGTTGTCACATAATTTTGTAATAGAAAAGACAAGTAATACTGTTGCAAAGATGACTAAAAAAATTGTTCCAATTGATGCAATAACCGCACCTACTTTAATTACCAGTTCATAATTCATATTGTAATTGCATTAAGTTAATTATTAATAAGTTATTATTAGTATTTATATTATATTATTTTTTTAATATTGGTTTTGATATAATTAGAGCTTTGATATATCTATTGTTACAAATCGATAGAAATCATTATGTGTTACCTTAGAATATTTTTCATTATAATAAATAAATGGAAGGTTTTTGTGTTCATGTTCATCCCATAAATCGTGAACTTGATCAAAATATTCCTTTTTGCTTTTTCCTTTAAGTCTTAATATTTCATGTAATAAAATATGTGAAACTCTTGCACAATTATAATCTGCAAAAAATTTTGAAATTTGTTCTTTGGATTCTATATATTCAGGTCTTTTCCATTGAACCATACCAAAGTTATTTGTAGCATATCCAGATACATTACAATCAGTCCAAAAGGGTTTGAAAAATGAGAGATAAAAATGATATACTGATTTTCCTCTGCCTTGATGATCTCTTAATAAATAAGCTAATGTCATTCGATCAAATAATCTTCCAGTGATTACAGGAAGAATATCAGCATCAATACTAAAATTTAAAGCAAAATTTCTTTTTGTCCACCAATGAAAGAATTTAACCATGGAAGATACATAATCCCAATCTTCTTCTTGTCGTTTTTTCCATTCTTCATTTTTTGCAACATATATGAAAAAAAGTTTATTTAAATTGGATTGCATAGCCTTATGAAAAATTTATCCTAATTATTATTAGCACAACAATAACGACCACTGCAATTGTAATAATAGATTATTACAATTACAATGATGTTTACTATTATTTTTGAAAAGAGATGTGATATGAGGTTTAATCACGTATTTCATCAGTAGATAATTATAGCCAAAAGATTCTCTATCACTAATATTATTGCAATTGATAGGTATCTGGAATTCATCCATATACCTATTCCTATATAAAAATACAATAAAAAACCTATCGAATAATATCGTTAACCTAATAAATAATAATAAAAAAGGGAAGTTAATCAAGAATATATTAGACTGCATAATATATTAATTGTTGGACGATATTGATTTAAAAATCAATAACTGGATTGTAAATACAGTTAATTCTTTAATAAAACCTAACAAGCTTGATAAAATTGCAGAATGTGCTTTAGAACTTTCAAAAATAATTTACTATAATGATATGAATATGGAAAAATATTTAGATGAAATAAATATAATGCAAAAGGAACTTAATACTAAAAGAGAAAGATCAACTATCAATTTTAATAGACCGACTCAAATAATAGAGTTAATAAATGAGTATATGTTTAAAGAAAAAGAATTCAAAGCTAATATATATGACTACCAAAATCCACTAAATAATTTTTTAAATATTGTAATCGAAAAGAGAATAGGAATCCCTATAACATTATCAATAATATATATCACTCTTGCACAATCAATCAATTTTAAGTTGTATCCAGTTAATTTTCCACGACATTTTCTAGTTAAATATGTATTAGATGATGTTGATAATAATGAGATAATAATTGATCCATTTAATCAAGGTAGAATAATGGATGATTATGCTTTAAAAAACTTAATGGATAGTTTTTTCCCAAACCAAAATATTCCATTAACAAAAGAATTAATTGAAAAAGCCAATTTATCCCAAGTAATGATACGAATTCTAAATAATGTAAAAGATAGTTTTTTTGAAATTCAAGAATTTGATAAATTAAATATAGCAAATGAAATGATTTTGGCTATAGATCCTAAAAATACATTTGCAATCAGGGACAAAGGAATAATATTACATGAAAAAGATCCAGAAAAATCCCTAGAATTCTTGAATAGATATTTAGAGCTGGAACCAGAAGCAAACGATGTTGATATTGTTTTAAAGATAATTAAAAGCATAAGAGAAAAAAATAATAGATAAGAGTGTATAGTAGAAGGTTTTATATTAGACACATTATTATTTAGTTTATAAATGGTAAAAAAAGAATAAACTTATTTTAATATTGGAAAATCTTTTTGCAATTTTATAAATAAATCTTTAGCATTTTTTCTTGCATCTTCTTTAATTTCTTCGTTAAATATAGTATTGCTAAGAGAATCCAATATAGTTTGTAGTTCTTGTTCGTTTAGAGAAAGCTCATATTTATCTTTAGTCATATTTTTCATAATTCAGTATAAAGTAATATAAAATTCTATTCATTATGAAATATTATTATGAGATGTAATAAAAAATAAATAAATATTTACACCATTGGGCAAGATGTAAAAAATAGTAATTATTATTATAGACAATTTATTAAATGAATTTGCACCACGGAAGAAAATCTTCTCTCTTTAATTTATCTAGTTTTATATTTGCTTCTTGTAATAATATGTTACCATCTTCAGGATAATCATGTAGAACAACAATTCTTTCAATACCTACAGTTATGCACATTTTACTACATTCTAAGCAAGGTGCAAATGTACTATACAAGGTGGTGCCTTTTGTGCTTGAACCATTTCCAAATAATGCACATTGCATGATTGCATTAGCTTCAGCGTGAGTGCATAAACATCTTTCTAAATTGACTCCTGAATTTATTTTTCCATTAATTCTTTCTTGACATCTTTTGCACCCACCATCTATGCAATTAAGTATTCCCGGAGGAGTTCCATTATAACCTGTTGCTATCTGCCTATTGTCCCTAACTATAACTGCTCCTATTTGTCTGGTAAGGCAATTAGATCTTAATTTTGCAATTTCAGCTTGAAGCATAAAATATTCATCCCAGGTTGGCCGGACTTTGTTCCAATTTAACATATTTTTTCCTTGCATAAACTAATTTTGGATCTTAACTATAATAATATAAGCATAAATATAGCATTATAATACTAAAAATTTTTATGTGAATTTATAATTAAGATCAATAAATTAGGAGTAAATAATATTATGCGTAGTTCTTTACAAAAAAATGAGGAGAAAAGAGCAAGAACAATATTTCTTGTTGTATTTTACTTTTGTGCTACGACAATGTTTCTAATTACTATTTACTCTTTATACGTAAGTATAGAAGAATATTTAAGTACAGGAAAAGTGGTTATAGGTGAAGTTCTTGTCAATACAGAATTTCCCTTTCCAGGATTAGCAAAATTGGTAACTTATTTAATGATAGTTACTGTTGTTGGTTGGTATTGCGTTACAAAATTAGGAGCAGATAAAGTAAACACAATACCTGAATCGATAAAAGCTATTTTTCAATTAATCGTTCTTGCTATAATGGTAATATCGTTATATGAATTTGTTTATAATTTTGTTATATGGAATTCATTCATTACAGTAGATGCAATAAATGGAATAATACGATTAGATGATATAAATGTGCCCTATCCTAATCCTAATACACCATGGAATCCAGTATTTGCTACCAAAATGTCTTTATCAGCTCTACTAATTTCTGCTCATGGATTTTATCTTATCTCAAAACATAAGCCCCAACATAAAATAGTTTAATGTGTGAAAAGAAATTTTTTATTAGTTACAATTAATTATAGTTTTCCATAATTTCTCCTATACATTTTGTAATATTAATCAAAAGATCAATTCTTGCAAATTCATTTGGCGAATGTATTCTAGAATATACATATGTACTGCCTATTGAAACAGAAGACGCATTGAGAATCTTTTGAAATGAGTGCATCGGTCCAGTCCCAGCTGATGAGATATTTAAAATTACATCTCCAAAAACTCTTTTTGCTGACTCTGTTATTATTTTAACAAATGGATCATTTGGAGAAGTTCTCGCTGCTGCTTCTCCATGAATGAAATTGATATTTATATTTTTGAAACCTAAGTCTTTAATATGTTGTTGAAGTTTAGCAAATTGTTTTTGTGGATCCATATTAGGAACAAGACGAAAGTCAAGTTTAACTTTTGCAAATGAGGGAATTATAGTTTTAGCACCCTGTTCTATGTATCCTGAAACAAAACCAGAAATATTACATGTAGGAGAACCACATAAAGCTTTTTTAACATCAATTCCAGAAATATCACCTAGAAATCTGGATATACCATATTCCTTTTTAAATTCATTTGCTTCAAACAATTCTAAATTAAGAATTTTTTCTTCTTCTTGATTAAAATTTCTTATATCATTATACCAATCTGAAATTAATATTCGTCCATTTTCGTCTCTCATACTATTGAGTAATTTAATTAAGTTCCATGCTGGATTTTCCACAATTACTGCTAAACTGGAATGAGTATCTTTATTTGGACCATAAGCAATCAATTCAACATACAGTAAACCTTTCATCCCTAAACTTATGATGGGTATATTTTTTTCATTTATATATCCAAATTCCCATATAATTCCATCACAGGCAAACTTTTCTTTGTATTTGGTAAGATATTTTTCTATATGTATACTTCCTATTTCTTCTTCTCCTTCTACGATAAATTTAATATTGCATGGAACGTCACCTGTTTCTCTTAGGAAATACTCTACTGCTTTTATTCTAGTAATTAATTCGCCTTTATCATCTGATGAGCCTCTTCCATAAATATAATTTCCAGAAACCTCGCCACTAAAAGGAGGAACATCCCACTGATCTAAAGGATCTTCAGGTTGAACATCATAGTGATTATAAAATAAGATAGTTTTGCCATTTGGATTTTTTTGTGATTTTATTTCTCCATATACTACAGGAGGAGGAAGAGAAGAGGCTGCAATATTTTTATCTTTAGGATCAAGATAAATAATTTCTGATTTAATCCCTACTCTGTTCATAAGAGCAAAAACTGCCTCTGCACATTCAACAAGATTTTGATCTTTTGCAGAAACACTAGCAATGTTAATCAATGTCTTAAGATCAGAAATCATTGTATTAATCTCTGAATCAACAATTTTTTCTATCGAGCTTACCAATATTTTAAATTTGTAAAAGAATAATTTAACTTTTCATAAAAAAGTACATATTGATAATGAGATGGTTTGAATTATGAATATATTTTAATATAATCGTAACAGGAATACATATAACCATGTTTTTGTGAAACGATAATAATGACGTCCTCATCATTCTTATCTTTTGACTCAAAGAATATTTTCTTTAATCCACAGTCAATTGCTGTAATTGGGGCTTCTGAAAAGGCAGGAGTGGGAAAGGCTATATTTTCAAATATTATTAATGGTTATAAAGGAAAAATATACCCTATTACTCCATCTAATCCCACTGTCTTTGGAATCAATGCTTTTAAAAGCGTTATAGATGTACCAGAAGATATTGACTTGGCAGTAATAGCCACTCCAAACAAGATTGTTCCTCAAGTAATGGAAGAAATAGGGAAAAAGAAAATCAAAGGAGTAATAATAGTTTCAGCAGGATTTAAAGAGGTTGATGAATCTGGGGCTCAACTTGAGAAGCAGATTGGAGATATTGGTAAACAATACGGAACAAGAATAATTGGTCCAAATTGTTTAGGAATAATGAGCTTATCTCAAAGCAGCATGATGAATGCTACATTTTTAAAAATTACACCAGAAGTTGGAGGAATAGCTCTAGTATCACAAAGTGGTGCTATATGCGCTGCTACTGTTGAAGATGCTATAGCTCAAGGAATAGGCTTTTCAAAAGTAATTAGTATGGGAAATAAAGTAGATATGGATGAAAATGATATATTAGAACTACTTTCAGAAGATGATGATACAAAAGTAATTGTCATGTATCTAGAGGATATTCATGATGGAAAAAGATTTATGCAAATAGCTAAAAGAATAACTAAAGAAAAAAAGAAACCTATTCTTGTATTAAAAGCAGGAAGAACACCTGAAGGAGCAAAAGCTGCTATGTCACATACCGGTGCTTTGATGGGGTCTGATGAAACATATGATGCTTTGTTTAAACAATCAGGAGTTATAAGGGTAGACACCATGCAAGAATTATTTGAAACATCTACAGCTTTTGAGAAACAACCAATACCGCCTTCAAATGGTGGAGTAGTCATAGTATCAAATGCAGGTGGACCAGCCATAATTTCTACAGATGCTTGTTCAAAATATGGATTAAAAATGGCAGATATTTCTCAATCAGAATCGGAAATAGCCAAAGTCATACCTCCTCATGGTTCAGCTAGAAACCCTGTTGATATAGTAGGAGATGCAGATTTTAATCGATTTGAAAAAGTGCTAGATGAAGTCTTATCTAATGCTAATGTTAGCGCAGTCGTTACTATGTGTACACCTTCTGCAACATTAGATTATAATGAATTAGCACAAACAATAATAAAAACATCCAAAGATTCTGGAAAAACAATGTTGGCGGCCTTAATGGGATTAGCGGAAGGAATAGAAAATAAAAAAATTCTTTCAGATGGAGGAATTCCTCATTTTATGTATGCAGAACCAGCAATAAGAACATTAGAAGCAATGTTTAGACACCGTAGATGGATTGAAAAAGAAGATACTCCTCCAAAAAAATTTGAGGTAGATAAGACAAAAGCAAGAGATGTTTTAGAGAATGTGATAAAATCTAACAGAATTAATTTGCTTGAAGAAGAAGGTTATGAAATATTAAAAGCATATGGATTTTCAACTCCAAAAAAGTTTCTGGCTACAACTGAAGAAGAGTCGGCAAAAGCAGCCGAAGAAATAGGTTATCCAGTAGTTATGAAAATTGTTTCTCCACAGATCATTCATAAATCTGATGCTGGAGGAGTTAAGATTGGAATTAAAAATCAACAAGAAGCTATAAAAGCATTTAATGAAATATTATTAAATGTAAAAAAATACAAATCAGACGCAGAGATCAAAGGAGTCTTAGTTCAAGAAATGATAGGTTCTGCAAAAGAGACAATTTTAGGTGCAAAAAGAGATCCCTTATTTGGGCCATTAATAATGTTTGGTTTGGGTGGAATATATGTAGAAGTTCTAAAAGATGTCATATTTAGAATAGCTCCAATAGATGAACAACAAGCAAAAGAAATGGTAGAATCTATAAAAACTATCAAGCTATTAAAAGGAGTAAGAGGAGAAAAGGAATCAGATATAGATGGAATAGTAGAAAGTATTCAACGACTATCACAATTAGTTACTGATTTTCCAGAAATTGAAGAATTTGATATGAATCCATTACTTGTATTAGAAAAAGGTAATGGTGTAAGAGCAGTAGATGTTAGAATAGGCTTAAAAAATCAGAAAGATAAAACGAGCTAATAATTAAGTTGGAATAAAAAAATATTATTCTAGTTTTTTACCGCATTGTTCACAATAAAGAGCATCTGATTCATTATGGTATTGGCATGTAATACATATTTTTTTATCTATAGGAGAAGTATTAGATGGTTGTATTTTCTTTTGTTCCCTACTTATTAAAACAATATCTCCAATTTTAGAAATATTAGACCAAGTAATTTCATTATATAATTCATTGCCATTAGTTTCAGATGTCTTATCGCGATTATCAATTTTTAATGTAATTTGTATTATACCGTTAAGCGATTTTCTAAGTCCTATTTCTTGAACATTTCCTACTAGCATAGCTTCATGATCATAAACTGGCATTCCAATAATTGACTGAATAGGAAAATATTTTCCTTTAGCGATAGTTATATTACTAGATTTTGTATCTATACTCTCAGATTGTATTGAATCAGAAGTTTTTTCTTCATAAGTATTAGAGGGTAGTATAGATTTTTCAGATTCACTTTTATTTTTAGGTGATGAATCGGAAATATCATTTACGGATTTAGTGACATCTGATGACTTTGATTGAGCGAAAGAATTAGTTTTACTAGGAGAAGGGGTTTCATTATTAAATTTACGATATTGAGAAATAACTGCATTACAGACTGAGCATTTGTATTCACCTTTTTCAATTAAAACAACTCCTTCACCGACATCTTCATTTGGATTTTCATACTTTAAATCTGGGGAGGTTGGATAATCTTTCTCACATTTATTGCAATAATATTTTACAATTCTGTCTTTTGATAATCGTCCAATTCCTGCTATAAATAATTCAGGCCCACCCAGATTCCCTTTTTTTTGTTCATAATCCGAAATTCTGGCAATAACATAGCCTCCAGAGCCCCGTAGCTTTTTTTCTTTTAGTTCTTCGTCTTCAGCCATCATTAAATATATCATCATAATAACGCAAAAACAGTCGTATTAGTGTTTGTATTGTCTTCTTATTTTATTATTATTTTTAAAATAAGTTTAATTTCTTAATAATATCATCATAAATTTTTTATAAATCACAAAAGATTTAGATTAGATAAGGTGAAAGATTTTTGTTAAACTAGTGAAATTTAATGACAAGACTATTCGATGAACTGGGACTAAATAAAGAACTATTACTAGCTATAAAAGAAAGTGGATATACAACACCCTTTCCTATTCAAGAAAAAGCAATTCCTATTATCTTAGAGGGAAACGATGTAATTGGACAAGCACATACTGGAACTGGAAAAACTGCCGCGTATTCATTACCTATTTTAATGAAAATGAAAAACGCAAGAAATGCACAAGCTTTAGTATTAGTTCCCACAAGGGAATTAGCAATTCAAGTAGCAAGGGAAATGAATAAACTTGCAAAATACACAGAAACAAAAGTAGCTGCTATTTATGGAGGACAAAATATGAGAAACCAAATTATCAGACTTGAAAAAGGAATTCACATTATTGTTGCTACTCCTGGGAGATTAATTGACCATATAGGACAAAAAACAATATACTTGGATACAATAGATTTTGTAATATTAGATGAGGCTGATCGAATGTTAGATATGGGATTTATAGAAGATATTAATTATATATTATCAAAGGTAAAACATAAAAAACAATTATGTCTTTTTTCGGCAACAATACTTCCAGAGATAATAGAAATTAGTAAAAGATATATGAAAAACCCAATACATATTACAGTAAATCAAAATGATATTACATTAAAAACCATAGAACAAATGTATTTAATTACAAATGAAAAAGAAAAATACAATCACTTGTGTTATTTAATTAAACAGAGCAATAATAATCAGATCGTAATTTTTACTTCTACAAAACAGAAGGCTGAAGAACTAGCTATGAACTTAAGAAAAAAAGAACTCTTAAAAGTAACTGCATTACATGGAGACCTATCTCAAAGACAAAGAAATTATGCAATGCATAAGTTTAGAAATGAGCAAGAACAAATTCTAGTGGCTACAGATATTGCAGCAAGAGGAATAGACATCCCTTCCATAAAATATGTTATTAATTATGATACTCCTAGGGACCCTATAACCTATTTTCATAGAATCGGTAGAACTGCAAGAGCAAATTCTGATGGAAAAGCTATATCTCTAGTTGCAATTGAAAAAATTTCAGATTTTGAAAAGATTTTGAGATATACTAAATATAAGGTTCGCCAATTAAATGAGGAAATAGGCATTCCAATACCTAAAATTCAAAAAGAGTTTAAAAAACACAATTATTTAAACAAAAATAAGCCCTTTAACAAATGGTCAAAACATAATTATAAAAACAGTAAGAAAAAAAACTACAACTATAAAAAATCTTCAAATCGAAAATTCAGGAAAAATTAATTTCCAACTTTTGATACATATTAAGGTACTTAAACTCAATTTTCTTTTGTAATATTTATAATAAATTATAGTTAATTTAAAATAAAGTAGAGACTTCGGTAAATATATAATACCTGACTCACAACATATACTATTGTTATGCCATCTATTGATAATGAAGAATCCTTTGCCAAAATATCCAATTTAATAGGTGGAGAAGAATATCAGAAGGTTGCTAATGCACTTTTAAATACCCAAGATGCAACTGATGAGGAAATTGCTGGTGCAACAGGAATGAGAATTAATGTTATTAGAAAAGTATTATATGATATGTTTGGAAAAGCGTTAATTACTGGAATTAGAGTTAAAGATGAGAAAAAAGGTTGGTTTGTTTATCGTTGGCGTGCAAAAAGTGATCAAATTGACAATTTCATAGATAATCAGAAAAAAAAAATTCTAGATAGATTACAAAAAAGATTAGAATATGAAGAATCATCAGAATTTTATCATTGTGGAAATAATGAATGTCAAAGAATAAAATTTGATATAGCTATAGAGTCTTTTTTTAAATGCCCTACTTGTAATGAAAACCTTGCTATGGTAGACAATAACTATACAAAAGAAGCATTGAGATATAAAATTGATCAAATACTATCTGAAATATCTACAGAAAAATAATTAATATTTAGTTATTATAATAAAGCGTTATTTCATTATCATTTTTATTTTGAATAATTTTAGTAAGCTTTAATTTTATCCCTTGTGATATGGTAGAATATCCTCTTCCTTCAACAAGAGTAATAGCATTTCTTCCACCTAGAACTATTGGCGCAATAGTTATAATTAATTCATTTACAATTCCATCATGTAAACATGACCAATTTAATTCTCCTCCTCCTTCGATAAGGATTTTTCTATAACCCATTTTGTATAGCATATTGAAAAGTTTTTTTAAATTTATTAACTTCGATCCAACTATTATTACATGTGCTCCTAATTTCTTTATTTTTTCTATAGTAACTTTACTTGCCTGTTTTGTAACAACAATTATAGTTTTAATTGTAACAGCCGTTTTTAGAATTTTAGAATCTAATGGTATTCTACCGTAACTATCTATAATAATACGAGTCGGACAACTTCTATTATTTCTTATAAATCTAACAGTTAACATAGGATTGTCTATAAGAACTGTATTTATACCCACTACAATTGCATCAACTTTAGAACGTAATTTATGAACGCGTACTAAATCTTTCTTAGAAGAGATACGTGAGTTGCCAGTATAAGAAGAGATTTTTCCATCTAAAGTCATAGCAGAATTAATAATTACTTTTAAATCAGTAGGGAGTTTCATTTATAAACCTACCATTGATCATGATACCTTTTATTGCATCATAAGAAAGTCTATGAATAATAGAAGAATAGATATTATGAATTGGTTGTAAATCTATATGATACTTATCAATAAATAAAATATCAGCATATTTTCCAATATCGATTGATCCAGAATTTAAACCAAATATTTCTCCTGGGTTAACAGTAATCATTTTTAATAATTCTTTTGGGTCAATGTAATTAGAATATTTAGATGAATGTGATTTAATTACTTTCCATAAATAATCTAGTTCTTGTAAAAGATCAGGAGAATTAATCATTATATTATCAGTACCTATCGATATCTTAAATCCTAATTTTACCATAGTCACAATATCAGGAATTCCATTTCCAAGAATTCCGTTAGATCTTGGACATAATACTATGCCTATGTTATTATGTAGAGCAAGGGTAAGATCTTCCAAAGTAGCATGTGTCATATGGATCAGTATATCGGGTTTAAGAAAATTAATAATCCTCTCGACTTCTGTTTTTCCTGTAAGTAATTTTGAGAATTTGAGAGTACTCTTGGATTCAGCGGCATGAATAGCAATTATTTTTTTTTTATGATGTACATAATTATTTTTATTGAATTCTTTAACTTTATGTGTATATTGTTTAAGAGCATTATCCGTATTTTCATTGGCCCCACTTAGTCCTAATCCATCACTTAATTCTAATACTCTTGAAAGAGATTCTAAAGACAATTTTTGTAATTTATCTAATTTCTCATCAATATTTTCTTTAGTTTGTTTTTTAATTTTCAATATTTTTTTTAAATCAAAGTATTGTTCTACTCTACCTAAAATTACTGATTTTATAGGTAGATGCCCTATAGAATCTTTTAATAATTCAATTCCTTCTGGACCGCCTTCACGAAAATCTACAAAAGATATTGTACCTTTTCTCATCATAGAAATGGCAGAAGTTCGTATAAAGTATTTTAGATGTTCTTTGGTACTTTTATTCAATATTTTCTGTTTAATTCCATAAACAGGATGAATCATTTCATTAAAAGTAGAACTAAATGATATATCCTTTCCTATTGAATCTGCTATATGAGTATGAGAATTTATAAAACCGGGTATAACAAGAAATCCTGTTCCATCATAAACTTGTGTATCAGTAAATTTATACTTATCAAAATATGTGTCTTCGCTTCCTGCTTCTATTATTATTCCATTTTTATTAATGCATATAAATCCTTTATTTATGTAAACTAATTCTTTTCCATATAATAGACTAATATTTCTAATAATAAGAGTCATTTGATCTCATAAATAGGAATGCTTTGTCCTTTTTTACGCAATTTTCTAATGAAATCGAGAGCCTCTGTGGCATTTTTGGCTGAGTCTCTAGAGTTTCTTCCAAATCCTATGCCACAATTAAATTTAATATCCAATTCATAAGAAATACTATTTAATAAGGTAGAAATTTCATCTTTTTCTAATAGATCCGCAGCAATTATCATAAAATTATCTCCTCCTAGGAAAAAAGTTAATGAATCTTTCTCGAGAAATTTATCCATAAGAAGAACATAAGATTTCATTACCTTCATAGTAGTTTCATAAGGAGAGAGATGATTTCCAAAGCCTGATGAATCATTTATATCAATATGAAGTATTTTTACTTTTTTGTCATTTAAAGAGGAAGTTTCTAAAAGATTCTTTATTTCACCATAAATTTGAAACTTTTTAACAAGAAATTTTTCATTTTTTCTTGCCTGATAGGCTTGGATATTTGCATCTAATGGGGTCTTTCCATTTCCTATTGTAAAAGATATACACAAGCTTGGATGTTTAATAGAAATCTCTTTTATAACTGAGATATGATCTTCTAATGATAATGTATTTGTAATTACAAAATATTCATCAAATCTATTGAAGAATACCAGACAATTATATTTGGAGAATAGATATTGCAAGTCATGGTAAATCTTAGCTTGGAGCATTTGTAATTTTGCTTCTCTGTCACTACCTAAGACCAATGTCCATGGTCCATAACCTTCTATTTTGATTATTGTTACTTGGATATTCATTTTATAATAATAGTAGTTTTATTTTGACTATATTGGCTTTCATTTAATTTTTTTATTCTCGTTACCATATTTACAGCTGCATTTACTGCACGTATCGGAACTATTTTTGCTCTTTCCCATGCTTGTTCAATAGTCATGTTGGGTCCCGATATACCTAGAGCAATTGGTTTTTTATATTGTAATGATAAATCCGATATCAACCTTGCTGTAGTTTCAGCAATTATTATATCGTGATTTGTATCACCTTTTATAACTGCTCCTAAAGTAATTACAGCATCAATAGTATTATTTTGTAATAAATGACTTATTATTAGAGGCATATCAAACGTTCCCGGAACATAACAAATATGACTAACATTCGAGTTTAACTTTGATGCTTGAACTCTTGCTTCTTCTAACATTACATCAGTAATTTCATGATTAAATTCAGAAACAACTATTGCTAAGTGAACTTTTACCAATTGAAATTTAAATCACCGAATATGTCTTTAATTGATCAGCTTCTAATAAAGGAATATCTTTTAATTTTGCATATTTATATGCTTCATCAATAGAAAGAGATCTAAAAGTATGAGAATCAAGCATTTCACATATTACAACAGCTGGGGTTAGACCTGCAATCTTTGCCAAATAAACAGCAAGTTCTGTATGACCAAATCGTTCTTTTAATAGACCTTTTGCAGCGATCAATAGGGAAACATGACCTGGAGTTCTAAAACACTTGATAAATTCTGATATTCCACCATTATCAATATTTCTGCAAACTGATGCAAGTTTGGAAATTGTTAATGCACGATCATAATCAGTAATTCCGGTGTAAGTATCTCTATGATTAACAGAAATTGAGAATGAAGGTTTGTCTCCATATGGAGCACGACCATTTGTCATAGTGGTAAATAAAGGATGATCATTAGAAACACAGTTTAAAATATCATGTATGTATGATAATCCCAACTTCGTAGAAATATAACTATCTATAGCTAGGCACAATAGGCCCCCTGCATCATTTCTTATAGTTGCTATATGATATGGTGTTATATTTTCTGCAGCGATTATCATATCAGTTTCATTTTCTCTACTGTCATCATCATGAATAAGAACAAATTTTCCTCGACTGAGCGCATCTATAGCGTCTTTTACAGTTGACAAACACACATTATAAAAACAGCAGTAATTATATATCTTACTACAAAATTTGTTATTACTAATTTTTTGGTAAAAGTTTTGAAATATATTTACCAATAAGATCAAATTCAATATTAACTTTATCTCCGATTGATTTTATTCCTAAAGTAGTTTTTTTTAACGTATAAGGAATTAAAGATATGGATAATAAGTTTTTATTGTCAATATCTACAACGGTTAAACTAATTCCATCAATTGTAATTGAACCCTTTCGTACTATATATTGGAAAGACTCTTTTAGTTCTTCAGAGATTTTGATAACAAGTTTTGTTTCTGTGGGAAAAACTATTTTGTCGTAGATAATACCTGTACAATCTACATGGCCCTGAACAAAATGACCATCAAACCTGTCGGAAGCTCTCATACTTCTTTCAATATTAACTCTCTCGCCTTTCTTTATTGAATCTAGACATGTTTTTCTTACTGTTTCTCCAATTACTGAAAATTCGGCAATATTATTATTTAACTTGGTTATTGTTAAACAAACTCCATTTACTGCTATACTTTGACCAATCTTTAACCCCTTACTTAAATTTCCAATATCTATAGAAAATTTAATTTCAGCAGGATACTTCGAATTACCTTTTTTTATCTCGTCAATAGATTTTATTTCACACAGAGATTCTATTATACCAGTAAACATTATAGAATTTCATTATTTATTGTTAAAGAAGATAATATAAATACACAACTATTAATTACATTCATATAATAAAAATAAAAATTTAGAAAGAGATATTTTAATATATTTACTCTCTCTTTAGAGAAAATGAATCAGATCTCTTTTATAAGACAAAGAGTTTAATGAATTTATTACTACAAAAATGGTGGGTATTGAAATGCTGAGAGTAATTAATATCCTATAAGGCTAGTTACACATCATCTATAATAATGAATGAAGTTTAATTGAATTGACGGATTAATATATGTCAAAGGCTTGAAAACATAATAGAATAAAATTAACTCATATATAAGACAATTATTGTATTATTGACAATTTCAAGATTGAGAAAAAGATTATTTTAATAAGATGCAAAGGATCTTTCTAAAAAATCGTAGATTATAATGGTGATTATTTTTCTGTTCTTATAATAATAGTAAAACTAGAAATCAAAAATTGATACTTCTAGCCAAAATGATTAATTTAGAATATTTAAAGATGAAAAAATTAGAAAAAAAAATTTAATTTTACAAATATTAACAGAAACAGAAGATAATATTTCAATTTGCCTAGATTATCAGAAATAACAAACAGTATGTGTATGTTGTAGTTTATTATAATAAGTTAATATATAGAAAATTGATGAAGAAATAGAAAAGGCTGAAGCAATAGTATTAGGGCATTTATAAGGTTAATTAAAAGATTCGAATCATATATTCAAGCTTTAATAAAATTTCTTTAATTGTCAAGCAAGGCTTATAATAATAATAAAAATAACCAAATACAATGAATAAAATAATAACCAAACATGGAAATCATGTTATTGAGAAATTAAACGAATTTGAGTTTAAAATTAATGTTAATGATTCTAAAAAAATGAATGTACCAGTTACGATTTATGCAGATGATAACTTGATTTTAAAAATGAGTGAAGATAGAACATTAGATCAAGCTGTCAATGTTTCAACACTTCCTGGTGTAAGAAAACATGTAGTTGTATTGCCAGATGGTCATGAAGGATATGGTTTTCCGGTTGGAGGAGTAGCAGCTACTGATATGGAAGAGGGGGTTATTAGTCCGGGAGGTGTAGGATATGATATTAACTGTGGAGTAAGATTACTTAGATCAAATCTTAACGTAAATCAAGTTAAACCTCATTTAAAAGATTTAGTAAATGAATTATTTAATTCAATACCATCAGGCGTAGGTAGTGAAGGATCTATTAAACTCACTAGATCAGAATTAGATGAATTATTGATCGAAGGAGTCGACTGGGCTATTGAACATGGTTATGGGTATAAACAAGATTCTGAAGTATGCGAAGAGAAAGGGAGAATGATAGGAGCTAATCCAGAAAGTGTGTCTGATACGGCCAGAAAAAGAGGATCTCCTCAGTTAGGGAGCTTAGGCTCAGGGAATCATTTTCTAGAAATTCAACAAATCCAAGAAATTTTTGATGAAAATGCAGCAAAGGTGATGGGATTAGAAAAAGGTAAAATAACAGTACTAATACATTGCGGATCAAGAGGATTTGGTCACCAAGTATGTAGTGATTATTTACGTTATTCCGAAAAATCCTTGAAAAAATATAATATTGAATTAATTGATAGAGAACTAGCATGTGTTCCAAATAATTCAATTGAAGGAGAAAATTATAGAAAAGCGATGTATTCAGCTTTGAATTTTGCATGGTCCAATAGGCAAATAATTACTCATTTTACTAGAAAAACATTCGAGAAAATATTTTCGAGTTCAGAAACAGAATTAGATATGAAATTGGTTTATGATGTAGCACATAATATAGCCAAAGTAGAACGTCATAAGGTTGATGGAGAAGGAATGAGAGATTTAGTAATTCATAGAAAAGGTGCCACCAGAGCTTTTCCAGCAGGTATGGAACAGGTTCCAGAGAAATATCGACAAATAGGTCAACCTGTAATTATACCAGGATCGATGGGAACAGCAAGTTGGATATTAGTGGGAAATAAAAAATCTCTTGATTTAAGTTTTGGATCAACTGCACATGGAGCAGGAAGAACTATGTCAAGAGGTGCAGCTAAAAGAAGTTATACAGTTGAAAAAGTAAAAGCTGAACTGGATTCAAAAGGGATCTATATAAAAGCATTAACAAAAAATGGAATAGTAGAGGAAACACCTTTAGCTTATAAAGATGTAGACTCAGTAGTGAATGTATCAGATAAATTGGGGATTGCAACTAAAGTAGCAAAGTTAGTTCCAATAGGAGTGATTAAAGGTTAAATGGGAGAAGATCCAGATATCGAAATTCTTAAAGCTAAGAAAATGAAAGAAATAATGCAACGTATGATGAAACAGAAAAAAGAAAGCATAGAAAAAGAGATTAAAAAACGTGAGCCGTCCGAAAGAGAGATCTTACTATCACATTTGTATGATCGAGGAGATGAAGTATTAAATTTAGCAGAATCTCAATTTCCCTCAGAAACTAGAGCAATAATAAATAGAATAGTAGAACTTATTAATAGTGGAGAAATAAACCGAAAAATTTCGGGAGGAGAATTACTATCGTTATTTCGCACAATAGGAATGAATATTAAAATAAATACTACTATCAAAATTGAAGAACATGGAAAATATATGTCATTTGCAGAGAAACTTAAGCAGAATAAAGAGATTGACGATGAAGAAAATAAAAGATAAAATGTAAATAAATATACATTTCATCATATATTTATTTTTTTTAATTTATTTTTATATCATTAAAAATGATAGTAATATCGGGTAATTTATTATTGTAATTATATCTCTCAATAATACTTTCATAAAATTTTTAATGCTTGGTTATATTCTACTTACGAAAAATTAAAAAGTATTGTAATGTTACACTCTTCTTCCTCTTCTGCCACCAGGCTTTCTGGTTGTATCATGAGGAACTGGAGTAACATCATCAATTCTTCCGATCCTAAAACCGGCCCGAGCTAATGCTCTTATTGCAGCTTGAGCTCCTGGACCGGGTATTCTAGGTCCTACTCCTCCAACGGCGCGCACTCTAATATGAAGTGCATTTATTCCTTTAGATTTTGCTGTATCTGCTGCAGATAAGGCAGATTTCATTGCTGCATAAGGTGATGATTCATATCTATCTGCAGTTACATGTCTACCTCCAGAACTAAACGATATTGTTTCAGCACCACTAATATCGGTAATATGAACTAAAGTATTATTATAACTGCTAAAAATATGAGCTACTCCCCATTTATACTGAGTAACATCTTCAGTTTCAGACATAATCTTATAATTCATTTAATTTGGATATTAAAACTTTGTTAATATATTATGAAAAATGTAAAAACCCTTTATTTTCTATTAGAAAATAATCTTTAGGTTTTTCAATTTTTCTTTCATGAAACAATTCAAGTTTATTATCATATTTACTAAAAACATTACCACTACCAATCATTGCTTTTCCTATTACAAACATTGGTAAATGAAATTTCTTTGCAAGAAAATTTACTTTTTGCAAATTCGAGGGATTGATCGTAGCTAATATTTCATATTCTTCACCACCATTAAATATCAGATCATAAATGTCTAGAGAATTAATTTTTGCAAATTCAATTAGACCTCTAGGAACTGGAATATCATCAATATAAAAATCAACTTTACTTTGCTTAGCCAATTCATAAAGAGAGATTCCTAATCCATCACTAGAATCAATTGATGATGAAAAATACTTTCCCAATAATGTTCCAAATTTTTGATTAGGTTTTGGAAGTAGAATACGTGATATAGCTTGTTTTTTAAAAGAAGGTATTGATTTTGAATTGAAAAGTAATATTTTTAATCCTGCCGATGTATAACCAAATTCTCCTGACGTTATTACAATATCTCCAGCTTTAGCATTATTTCTCAAAGGAATACTGTTAGATGTAGAATCCAAAAAACCAATTAAAGTACAATCAATAACTAGTTCCTTAGATTCATTGGTATCACCTCCAAGATAAACTATACCAAATTCTTTAGAGGCTTTTTTGAATCCCAAAATTAGGTTTTTTATTTTATTTTTTGTCCAAGAGCTAGGAATTGCTAATGATAGTAACGAAAAATACGGTGGTTTTATTCCTTTTGCAGACATATCGCTAACAGCAGAAACAATACTTTTTCTTGCTATTTGCCATATTTTCATTTGTTTAACGACGTCGGTACTTTCTACTAACATATCAGATTTTATAATTATATTAGAAGAATTGAAGGATCTTACTTTATTTTTTTTTAGATCTTTGAAAGATAATACTGATACATCATCTCTTATTCGGAATTGTGTTTTATTTTTTTCTAAAAGGTTAGAATAAAATAAATCTATAATTTCTTTCTCATTTAATTTGGTCATGTAATTTAATTATTCTTTGATTTACATTTCTATAAAGTGTATTAATTTCATTATTAGTAGATTCTATTGATATTCTTAAAACATGTTCAGTATTAGATATCCTAAATAAAATCCAAGAATTTTCATCTATAATTATTTTAATCCCATCTAGCGTATTAATTTCTGTTGAATCTTTTTTAAATTCGTCATATAACTTTTCCAAAATAGTTTTTTGTAATTTAGAATCGATTTGAATTTTAGTTCTAATTTGAGAATAATTATCGGATATTTCAAAACATTCTTTTAATATCTGTTTATTAATTGTACTGATTAGAACACTAGCTAATATGGCATCTCTACACATATTAAAATTAGGCATGATGAATCCTGCACTACTTCCCTCCCCTCCTGCATTAGCATTCTTTTCTATCATTTTCTGAACAACATTTGCTTCACCTACCTTAGAATAAGTTAAATAACATCCATGGTTTTTAACAAAATTTTGAATAGATAGGCTTGTATCTATACTTGTTACAAATTCTTTTCCCTGGAAATTATATAGCATATTTGCTATACACAGTAAAAGTGTAATATCTGAATTTAACTTTTCACCGTTCCTATTCACAACAACTAAACGATCTCCATCTAGATCAAATGCAAATCCGTAATCAAGATCATTTGATTTTACAATAGATTTCAATTGTAATAAATCATCTACTGTAGGATCGGGGCCTCTAGAGAATATCCCTTTATTTCCATTAACGTCATAAACAATATGTCCAATATTCTTTAATATATTATTAGCATATCCACATGCAGCACCACCTCCAGCATCTATTCCGATTCGTTTGTTATTGTATGAATTCAATTCTTTTGACCTTTGAATTAATTCTAGTATATCATTTTCATAATTAGATAAGAAATTCCTAGAAACTCCATACGACATAATTGGAAACATTGTTTGAGTTGATAATAATTCACACAATTCTTTTTCAAATATCCCACGTCCATCAATTATGAATTTAAGTCCATTCCAATCAAAAGGATTATGAGATGCTGTTATAATGATAGATCCATCAAATTTTTTAGACTCTCTAAATACTATTGGAGTAGCTGCTATACTTAAATCATAAACATCGATATCCTGTTCCATTAAACTTGATTTTACAATTTTTTTTATGATGTCACCTGAAACTCGAGTATCGCAAGCAACTAGACATTTTATCTTTTTATTTTTAGATTTTTTAAGATAAGATCCAAAAAGACAAGATAATCTATAAATTTCATGAAGATCAAGATCTTTTCCATAAATACCTCTCGCTCCAGAAATTGATATTTTCATACTATAAGAATGAAAGTTTTGATTTAATTGTGTTACTAGAATCTAAATTATATATCAGTAAAAATAAATTTCTTTTATTAATATTGCCTCTGTAGCTCAGCTCGGTAGAGCGAAGGTTTCGTAAACCTTAGGTCGTGGGTTCAAATCCCACCTGAGGCTTTGATGTGATTACTCACTTCGAGTATTATTCTCTAATAAATTCAATTGTTATAAGAATATACAGGAATAAACTTTTTATTTTTTTAATAAATAATATAGTATATGTATAACAATAATAATAGAGTACAATTATTGTCGCAAGTTTCAAACCTTGTTAGTACTAGCAAAGCTTTGGATGAAAGACATATTTTTTTAATTAGTATATCCTTAAATGACCGAAATATTTAAAATATTTCTGACAAAACGTAAAAAAAGTATGAAGTGTTCTGAAACCCTGTCATATGGGTATGGTTAAATATTAATTTTTTATCTGTTAGCTAAATGTCTGTTAATATAAACATATTATATTAGTTGTCCTCTTCCTATTTCAAATCTATTTTATCAAATTTCAAACTTATCTAAATTTGGATACTATTTCTAACTTAACAAGCAATATAAAGTTTAAATAGTATCGTATATATCATTAGAAAATTTATGCACCTGTGATTGTTATTTTTCCATGAATCCATGCATTTTTAATTTCATTTAGTTCATAATCCTTATGTTTCCTTCTTTCAATAACATATCCAGTTTTAGAATGATAAAAAATAACCATATCATCCGGATAAAAAGATAACATTGCATGATTATCATAATCTGATGCCATATGTCTTAAATGTATATTTTCCCAACTGAATAATTCTTCAAGGCTTCCATTAAAATGATAACAACTTCCACAAGGACATTCTATATCACGCCAGTTTCCAGAAATATTTTGTAACCAAGTATTATTGTTATTAATTTTAATATTTTTAATATTGTTCATACATACACACACTCTATTATTAACAACTAAATCTTATCATAATTTAAATATTTCAATAGTTATGTATTTTTATAACCACTTTTAATATATGAATATAATTATAATCTCATGTTTTTCGTTTTATTATAATATTTGATAAATCTATTCCCTTCCAGACAATTTCATATCCTAAATATTTAAGAATATCTATAGTATATTGGATGGGAATATTATTACTTTCGAAAATCTGTTGTATTTTTATTAAATTATCAATATTACCAATTGCATCTTTTATTTCATTTAATTTTTTCTCGGAAATTAATAAAGAATTTTGTATTATATACTTTTTAATATAATTATTTGTAAGTAGGTTTGAAATAATATTAGATAGAGAATTAATGGAAACACCATAAGTTTTAGATATTTCTTCCAAATCAATTATTTCTTGGTTCTTATTTAAGAGATCTATGATATATTCAGTCATTGCAGATCTGTAGGTTTCAAGATTTTGATTCATTATTTTATTATCTATAGATTTCAGATAGAAAAGGATCTTTTTCATGGGAATTGAATCTTTTTTATATATTATGATTTTATTGTAATCTAAAATAGAACCTGATAAAAGTTTTTTCATTTCACCACTTTCTGAAACCAAATTATTTTCGTTTATTGCTATTAAAAGATCGATTCTATTATCGCTAAATTTTGAGATTTCGTAAATTTTTTTAAATTTTCTCTCCAAATATTGTAAAGTCCAAAATCCTATTATTTCAAAATATATTTTCTTGCCATATCTTTCAAAAAGAAAATCAGCTATGAATGCTCTTCCACCTGGCAATATTAGAGGATCAGGTTCTCTTACCAATTTCCAGCCAGTATGAAACTTTTCAAATTGCATAGCAAATTTTGTCTCAACAAAACTATCAAAATTAAGATTAATACTATTCGCGTCTTCAAATGGGTAATCATTATAAAACCGGTCGTTAATAGAATTGAAGAAATGTACTTCGCTATCTGAGGAAAGATCAAAATCGTAAAGCTTTCTTCCTGAAAGACTATTTTTAATTATTGATGCTTTAATACTCCATTTAGAAGCTGAAATAATTTTAGGAATTACTTTTGCTATTAAAACACCATATTTATTAGTTAATTTAAATATACTCAAAGGTCCATCTATTGAGCAAATGATAGTGTCATTGAAATATGATTTAAAATCATCACCATCTACAATATTTTGTTCAATTTGATTAGATTGTATTTTTTTAGGAAATTTGTTGTCTGAATTCTTTTGAGTTTTCTGAAGGTTATACATTAGCCCAAACCTTTTGATTGTTCTTAATACTTGTTTCCAATTTGTTCCTCCTTTTATAGTGAATTCAAAATTAACAGAATTAAATAATAGTGTCTGTAAAATTGATAAATTATATATTCCTAGTAAATGTATCGGTTCAATTGAACTAAAGTTTTCGAGAATTAGATAATCTTCTTGATCTAGCCACATCAATTTTTCCAAATAATTAGTTTCTATGCCTAATTTTGAAGCAACATACTGAAAAATTTTATCTCGTTCAGTATGATCTACAGGTAATCCTCTCCTTGAAGATTCCTCAAATAAAACTTTACGTAACGAAAACGAAGATAGTATTTGAGTTGAAAAAATTTTGTTCTTAGAATCTGAAGAAAAGGATTGATTAATTTTGAAAACACACCGTCGTTCTAATAGTGCAATGAGACCTCTAATTAGCTTAAAATCACTGTAACTATTTTCATACAAAAATAATCTTTTTTGTAAATCTCCTTTTGTCTCTTTTTTCTTATATGAGGATTCAAATTCTGTTATTAGTTTTTGGGCAATTAAAAGATTATCAGCAGAGGCTAAACAAAATAAAGGAATAATTCTTTGACCTTTATTAGTTATTTTTGTCCTTAATAATTCAAGAGGCAACATATTTACAGAAATAATAATAAACGACTAAATTCTCCTAATCAGCCATCCTAATCTATGAAAAGCTATACACATTATACCTGTAATTATAATTTGATATATTGTAGACGTATTCAATTTTAATATTATCCGTTTTGAATAAACTATCCTATATATTATTAATCCATTATTTATGTTAATACATAATGATCAATTTTTATTTTTAAATAGAAAAAAGTAAATTTAAATTAATACTCATACTATACTTTTGTCCAACTAATTCGAGATGTAATTAGTAAATTATATTGCTAAACCAATAGCCATTCTGATAAGACAAGGTTGATCTTCTAATCGTTGCTGTCATAACGATTATAACAATATCAAATAGAATCGAAGAATAAACGAGAATTCAAAATTATACTTCCAAATCTTCAGACCTTACAGATTATAATTAAATAAAATTGATATAAAAGAATTAATAAATTTTAGCAAAATAAGTGATATCACTGCTTAGCTATTACAAAAATAACTAACTCATTGATTGGATGGATAACATTTAATACTAATTAGTGATAAAAGTACTTTGTTGAATTACCCTGAATGAGGGAAACACTGAACCATAAAATTACTGTAGCCACACTTAATGGTAAATCATATTATAAAATTATTAATACCCTAAAATTACTTCAGTTAAATTATGAGGAGTTATCACCATCAGAAGCTTTAAACTCTTATTCAAGAATAATAATCACATCCAAGGAAGAATCGCCTATATTCAAGAAAAAAAACATAATAGTAGATTCAGAATTAAATGAGAATCCTGTAATAATAAAGGCAAAAATATTAAGGAAATTAATAAAATCTCATACTTATGATCAATTAACAATTGGTATTGATCCAGGAAATAGGATAGGCATATCAATTTTCTATTTATATGATGAAATAGAAAGCGTAGTATTATCTACAATCGAATCAACTCTAAATTTTATTATCAAAATACTCTCAGAGATAAATGCGAAGAAAAAGATTGTAAGAATAGGAGACGGTAACATAAATATGGCTAGAACTATTGCATTTTTAATAAAATCCAATTTCAAAGATTTGGTTCATATTGAGATAGTAAATGAGCATGGAACTTCATCCATCCAAAATAATGAAAGTAACAGAAGAATACTTAAAGATAAATCATCCGCTAGACTAATTGCTTTTAGAAATGGCAAGATTTTTGATCCAAAGGTAGATCATAATTAATATAATATTGATTAAAACATCTAAGGATCTACTATTTATAATTTACATTTGACAATTGATATAGTGTTTAGAAGTATTTTACATATTAACTTGTTATAGATAATACTAGATTATTTCATAATATTTTGGCATAAATTACATATTAAGTATTTGTATACAGAGAATTACAATTCTATAATTTTAATAGTAATTAATTGAATAACGAAATAAATCTTAAATACTTGTTTTTCAAAATTACATTTACTTAGTTAATAAAAGTGATATTAGTTAAATAATGTAGCATAAAATGGAAGATAAAGACGATGTTTTAGTCAAAGATATTACGATAGATGATAAAAGAATCGTTCATATAAAATCAATTTTTTTTGAAAATGGATGTTTTATCATAATATCAGAAAATTCTAATAGAATCGGATCTGTTACAATGGCGGCTAGTATATCAAATAAAGTAACATCAGCTATAGTAATACCCAGCAAATTTGATTCAATCTTCATTAAATCCATTGCTCAAAGAATATCATTAATGCTAAATGGAATTTGTTTAGTGTCTCTACATATTAAAACACCATTAGATGTTAAGAGTATGAAAACAATTATGGGTGAGATATTAAATATGATAAGTACACGGGCTGAAAATGATACAAAAAGACAATTCTAATATTGCTAATAGTCCTAATGATCTTAGAGAATTTATAGAATTACTTGAAAATGAAAATGAGATCATTAGAATTAAAAAGAATGTTAATACTACATTTGAATTACCAGCAATAGTCAGTAAACTTGATGGTAATAAAGCTGTAATATTTGAAAATGTCGAAGATAAAACTATTCCCATTATTAGTAATCTTATTGGAACAAGAAAAAGATTTGCAATGGCAATAGGTTCAAAAGAAAAAAACGACATCCATACAATCATTAACAAATCTATCAACAATATGAATATCAAAATAAAAATAGGAAACGACATTCCATATTATCAAAATTCGTCAAATAAATTATCTGTTCTTCCTATTGTTACACATTTTGAAAATGATGCTGGACCATATATTACTTCATCAATTGTGTATGCAAAAGATCAAGAAAACGGAAATCAAAATTCTTCTACCCATCGGTTGTTAAAACTAGATGATAAAAATATGGCAATAAGAATGGTAGAGGGAAGACATTTGCATAAATGTTTTATGTATGCTAAAGATCATGGGGAAGATTTGAAGGTTGCAATTGTGATAGGAGTTCATCCTGTAATTAACATTGCAGCAGCTTACCAAGCATCATATGGTATAGATGAAATGTATATAGCAAATACATTACTAAATGGAAATCTACAATTGGGTATTAACAAGTTTTCGCAGCTTCTTATTCCTACAATGTCAGAAATAGTTTTAGAAGGAAAAATATTGTGTGATAAAACCCATGAGGAATGGATGGTAGAAATGCTAAAAACATATGATTTTAGAAGACAGCAACCTATATTTGAATTAGAAAATATAAGATTTAGAAATAATGCTATTTTCCATGATATACTTCCTGGTTATTCTGAACATCGTCTATTGATGGGATTACCTGTGGAGTCAAAGATGCTAGATCAAGTAAAAAATGTTGTTCCAAGTACATCTCAAGTATTATTGACAGACGGAGGAAGCAATTGGCTAACAGCAGTAATACAAATAAAGAAAAGAGTAGAAGGGGAGTCAAAAAATGCTTTACTTGCAGCATTTGCGGCCCATCCCTCACTTAAAATTGCAATAGTAGTTGATCAAGATATTAACCCTTCAAATCCTGTAGAAGTAGAATATGCAGTATCAACAAGATGTCAAGCAGATAAAGACCTGATTATTATTGAGAATGCAAAAGGATCTAGCCTTGATCCTTCTAGTGATCAAGTGAATTTACTTACAACAAAATTAGGAATTGATGCAACAGCTACGTTATTAAAAGTCAAAGAAAGGTTCGAAATTGCAAAGATACCTGGAGAAGTAAACCTCAAATTATCAGATTATTTATCGGAATAATATTCTAAAAATTTTGATGAAAGTGTATTAACATATGAAAAAAACTTCATATAAATTATAAATATAACCATTTCATAATATAATTTATATATTAATTTAAATATCCTTTTTGGCAAAAATAGATGTGGATATATTTATGAAACCTAATAGTTTTGCTATGAGAGAATGGCATTTAGAACATGTTGAAAAAGTAATTGTTCGTTATGTAAAGGGGCTATCTCCAAATGCGACTTCATTTGAGAAGCGCAATTTTAAAAAATATAGTACCATGTCTAATTGTACAAAACAAATAGAATATGATAAAAAACATGGTGTAACAGAAGAAGAGGTAATTGCAGTGATGCAAAGAATTAGAAATGATGACTCTTTTTCGGAATTACGTAACAATCCAGATTCAATTCAAAGATTAGATGAATTAGAAAAGCAACTTACATCTCCAAAAAAAATTAGTTGGTAATTTATAGCTAAACATCTGACTTTAAATTTCCATTTTACTATTCTATGAATAAAAAGAAAAAATATTTAAATTGTGAAAATTATAACACACTAAATGAATAGAAGAATCTCTAGCATTATAGGTTTCAGTTTTGTTATTTTATTGTTATACTTTGGATTGACAGAAAACTACAAAAATAGTATGTTAAATAATATGGATATATTTGCTCAAGAAGAGAATAAATCACCTGTTGTTAAGAACTCCAAGATGTTAGAATTTTCCGGTGTTAATTATGCAGATGTTGTAAATAGTGATGAGATTCATCTAAATGGTTTTACAGTATCTGTTTGGTTTAATACAACAATGAATGTCACCTCAGGAAATAATGCTTTTTTACTAAATAAAGGAGGATTTGGAAGTGATAGAGCTGGATTTAATCTTAACTATGGAATATGGCTTAACAATAGAGAACAAGTTGGAGGAGGATTTGAGACCGCAGGGGGAGATGATAATTATATTACTTCTCAGGCCCCATATGCTGATGGTGTCTGGCATAATACAATTCTAACTTTTGATGAAAAATTACATTTGTTAAAGCTATATATAGACGGTGTAGAGGCTGCAACTAACTCAACAAATACAGCAATAACACCTGATAATACAGGAAAACAGCCCGTAAGATTGGGAGCAAATTCTTTAGAAGAAAAGGGGAAAATAAATGGTAATTATACAGGACAATTAGATGATATTCAGGTGTGGAACTATGCTTTTACTAAAGAGCAGGTAGCAGACTTGTTTGCTAAAGAATCCAAATTAGCTCGTCAATAAAACCTAATTAATTTTATTAAATAGTATACTTCTCGCTTAAACTTCTTTTTAATTCTTATTTTTGAAAGCTATTATTTGTGGTCTTCTGGGAAAATATAATTTAATAACATATCAAATGCTTTATTTTTTATTACCTGTTTAAAGTGTTCTTTTCCTTTTTTGGTAGTTTCAAGGGATTTATCGTGTTCAACTTCCATGACAGGTCGATGGTCTAATGCCCCTTCAAATTGAATCTTGTATTCTTTAAATTGTGATTTAACAATTGAATCAAATACATCTTTTAGCCAAACTGAACCTACAAAATATACGACTGGTGGATTAATCCTTTGTTTAAGCAATTCTTTAAGATTATCAAACGTATGAGATACTTTATTTGAATCTGAATCAATTATTATAATTTCTTCATTTATCTGTCTATTAATCAATTCTTTTTTTATTAATTCAGAATAATGGGGTTCAGCAACTACTAATATAACAGTTTTATTAGAATCTGGTTTTGATTTTAAAATAATCTGGTACAGTCTATTACAATGTTCAATTCTTTCAAGAATATGATTAGGTAATTGTAAAGAGGAATTTTTATGGATAGAGTAAAGAATAATCAAATTTCCTTCAGTAAAATGTATTTCAGACATATAATTAATAATTTTAATTTTAATGATTCTTTTATACATTCCCAATACAACGTTATAACTTATTGATAACTTATTGAACTAATGTTGAATATTCAACTAATATTCAACATTAGTAATTATTATATGATTAAATATTATGATTTAATAATAATGGGAATTTATACAGAAAATCGCCCATGGGGAAAATTTGAAAAATTCCATGAGAATGAGAATTGTACTGTCAAATTGATTTATGTTAATGCAAATTCTAGATTGAGTCTCCAATACCACCAACATAGAAGTGAATTTTGGAAAATTGTAAAAGGAAAAGCTAAAATAGATATTGATAAGAAAGAACTTGTAGTTAAAGAAAATGAAAATATAACAATTCCTTGTGGTGCAAAACATAGGATAACAGCATTAGAAGAAGATTGTATAATATTAGAAATATCCTATGGAAAATTTGATGAAAATGATATAATTAGGATTGAAGATGACTATAATAGACAGACAGACGCAGAATAATTGTTTATTCGAATAAATTTTTTAAATAAAAGGAAATTTAAGTATTTCATAATACTCCGAGAATTCTCAAATATATTGATCTTCAATTCTTATTCAACCATTAGAAAGACTATGAATAAAAATAAAAAGAGCAATTTATTATACAAAAATGAACATTTACCATCATAAATAAGAATAGAATATTCAAATTATTTGATAATTCCATTTTTTATGATTACTCTATACTTTAAATTTTTTATATTGTAGAATAGATTATATATTTTATAATATTTTAATATAAAAAGAACAACAATAATAATACATGAGGAAGAAGAAAGGGAGACTTCAAGAAATTTTAAGTAAAGCAATATACGCTGATGATCCTCATACATATATTATTTCATATCGAGATTTTGATACAATACTTTCGATTCCTCTTTTAAAATTTATAGAAGTTTCACAAAATTTTGAGATTATTCCTGCAACCAGAATAATACAAGTCAAAAAGGGAGAAAGAATAATGTATGAGAAAAAATTTGCAGGAATTAAAGGAAATTAACATAAAAATCGGAATTATTATGAATTTAATGAAAATTATTAAATTATGTTAAATATGTAATTTATATATTGAATAGTAAAAAAGATAATAAAGAAGAAAATGATTTTCCTGACGCTTCGAATTTCTTTGGTATCTCTTATAATGATAGTAAAGACAATATTACTAACAATTCTAGATGTCTTGCTTTTAGTTCAACAAGAAGCGGTCCACCCGATGACAAGCCAATCGGTCCACCCGATGACAAGCCAATCGGTCCACCAGCAAAATATACTAACGATATCAAGCATAAAATTAACGACGAAATATCAGCAATTACAAAAATAATTAATAAGTATAGAATAGGTCATATAAATAAAAAAATTATATATTCTGCTATTGGGATTATTGTAGTAGCAGTTATAATAATGATATTTTCTCAAGAGTCTAATTTTAAAATTAGTCCTCTAAAATTTAACCAAGGAGCTGTGACAGAAGCAAAAGCTTTAGAAATTTCGCTTAAAAATGTTTCAGTTACAAATATTGATAATAATAATATTAAAATTAATACAATATTCGATGTTTACAATCCAAACGAAGGAACTTTAATTCTTGAAGATATTAATTATAATGTCAATTTAGACAAGATACGCATTGCCTCTGGAGATATTGGACAACGACCAGAAGGATTCGTGGATTCACAGGCTGGTATTTACCCGATAATTGGCAATGGAACTGTAACATTAAAAGATGAAAAAACAATACAAAAAGATAATAGAATAAACAACGTATGGAATAAAATTGTTGATAAATCCTCTAATTTTCAAGTTAACGGAACTTTTGCATATAAACAAACATCTAGTTTTCAAGGTCACGGAGGAGAAATTAATTTTAATCTGGTATATCCATAAATTTTGATATGAAATAACTCAATCATTTATTTGATGGGAAGATTTAATATCTATTGATTTTCTAAAATAATGAATTGCGGTCATCGTCTAGTTTGGTTAGGACACTGGCCTTCCATGCATATACCATGCGAAGTTAGCCCGCAACCCGGGACTTTATTCAAAAGTAAAGCGGGAATTCAAATCCCGGTGACCGCAATATATATAGGAATTCATATACTAGTTTTTGCTATTTTATAGTTGTAATAAAGACAGAAAAGGAGAGAAAAAAGTAAGATGTCATCATCATGTTCAGTCAAAGTCACGCATTATGAAAAGAATATAATCAAGAGTATTTTCCTCTAATCTATAAATTGACACTTCATCTTTTAGCATAGCTTTTTTCTTTTTGTTTATAGCTATATCTCTTTTTTTGTCCAGTTCCTCTATAATATTATCTATTATTATTGCTTCTTCATTCTGTTGATTATTTTCTTTGATATTAGCTGTTCTATATTTCTCCAAAGTCCAATCTATCAATTCTATAATCTTTTGATGACGTTCATTATAGGTAGGATGTGAGTTGGGATGAATCATTTTTTGATGGTCATCTCTAATAGATAACAAATGACTTTCAAATTTGTTTGTAGCCTCATTTTGATTTATCCATGGGTCAAGATTTCGCATTATCACCTCTACAAGAATGGGTATTTATTAATTGGATAGATACATGGAGAGGAAGAGAGAGTCTTAACTATATAATTTTATGGTAACTAATTATTTATTTAATTATAAGAACTAGTGTTTTAGGTTCAAAAAAATACTGTTAAATTACTACACCT
>DATDKD010000037.1:0-5924 GCA_036520175.1 Nitrososphaeraceae archaeon | reverse complement strand
GAAGTTTCCTAAAATAAAACTAAAAGTAATTTGAAAAAAGACCCTACTTAATTTCCTCTTCATTCTTGGCAAATTGTATTTAGACACATTCGACTCTTAAAGGTAACTGATTGATTATCTGGATTTCCCCTTTACCTTTTCCTTTTGAAACTGGGATGGAATAGATGTCATCATCATCAGAAGTTACTATAATAATAATAATAATAATAATAATAACACCACTGTGTGTGCAGAGCTATTGATAATAGAGATTTGTGTAGCGGCAATAATGGTAAAAGATACTACAATTAAAAAAAGACTGTTGATATAATCCATAATTAAAAGCTCTATTTATGTAGAATTGAACAACGATATTATGATAGGATAATAGTAGTAGTAGTAACTACGACGGATAAATATAGCAGCGATATAGTACATAAATAAAACAATCAGAAAACGAATAAAAATTGCAAAGCAATGGCTTATCTAGTATGCTGGCTACTGGCTACAGCATATGTCTCTTTTCTTGTGGTAGTGGCGATTTGGTTTTGTTTTATCTCCTTCTTCCCTTTTTAGGTATATTTTTATTAATGCAAGAAATATATGATTAAATGAGCGAAGGACTCGTAATATGTAAAAGATGTAGTCATCTAAAAGGAAATCATGTATCCTATGAAGGTGAATATAAATGCACAAAATGTAATTGTCAACAATTTTTAGAATAATCTATCTACAACTTTTTGCATAATCTATATCTGATGTGCTTTTCATAATGCCTAATTAGCAAAAGATTTATAGTCTAATAGAATGTGCCAAAATTATAATGGCAGAATCTTTAAAAACGCCGGCTTTAAAATTTTCAGATAAAATTGTTGTGATTACCGGTAGCGGAACAGGTATTGGTCAAGCTATTGCTAAAAAATTTGCTGAAAGAGGTGCAAGTATCATTATACTGGGAAGAAGAAAAGAACCATTGGATAAAACCACCGAGATCCTTGTTGATATTATGAAAAAAGTAGGATCATCAGGTACTGTTAGATCTTTTTCAGGGGTAGATGTTTCCGATGAGAATGGCATTAACGAAATGTTCTCGAATATCAAGCAAGAATTTGGTAAGGTAGATATCATTGTAAATAACGCAGGAGTTTCAGGTCCGGTAAAGACCTTTACTAATGCGTCCTTTAAGGATTTTAAGGATTGTGTTGCTATCCATCTTACTGGTACCTTTTGGACATCTATCCAAGGACTTAAAGTAATGGATAAAGGTTCTAAAATTATAACAATTGCTACATTTTTTACTGAAGAAAACAAATATGAACAAAGGCCATATAGGTTTAGAACTCCATATACTGCCGCACAAGGAGCTAAAAATAGACTGGCTGAAGCTTTAGCATGGGAATTGGTAGAGCAAGGCATAAAGTCTGTAGCTACTAACCCAGGACCTGTGCATTCTGATAGGATTTATAAAACTGTTTATCCAAAAGCAGCTGCAGAATTTTTGCGTATAGGAGGATATCCCGGACTTGATTCAACTGAGGTGGAACTATCTGCAACAAATGGATTGGATCTTTTGGGAGAATCTCCTGAGGTATTTTCAAAGGGTATTATGGAAATAGCACAACAAATATCTAATTCTAGATTATCATCTATTTCTTCTTCTTCTTCTCATCCTCCTTCAACAACCACTACGAGTACTACTACTACTGTTACCGGTACTGATGATGGTGTGATTGCTTCTTCTTCTTCTCCTTCTCCTACTCCTCCTCCTGCTGGAGCTGCTACTCCTCCACCATTTATGGCCAATCAAGGCGATCTAAATAAGACGATTGAAGGAATGTTGATAAAGATACAAGAAATAGCAGAAAAAATTCAAAATAATACGAGTAAAATGATAGTAGATAATGAATTTCTCAGTCAAGAAGAAGTAGCGGATATGGTCTTGACTTTGTCTGATGATACTATCAGTAAATTAATCAACGGTAGAATTATCCCCAATGATAGAGTATTTTATCCTGTCAAACCTATTGTGGGAACCTTTATCGATGATAATAGCATACAAAATTTAAAAGAAAAGGTAGTAATTATCACAACAACCTCATCAAAGGAAAAAGATGTACAGCGAATCATTAGTCTAGCAAACAAATTGAATGATATAGGTGTAAAACAAGTAATAATCCTAAGTAAAAACTATGACGATACAAAATTTTATAAGGATTTTCATAGTCATTCATTGGACCTTGCAGACGAAGAGAAAGTAAAAAGAATTTTTAATACTGCCAAAACAAAATTTGGAAGTATTGATTCTGTCATTCATATTACTGGCGACTATGATTATAATCGCAGTTTATTATCTTTATCTCGAGAGGATTGGGATCTTCTAGTAGAGAACTTTATCCATATTCCGGCCTTGATAACAAGAGAAGCAGTAAAATTTATGTCGCCAGCTGACGCAATTCAAAAACCCTCTCAATTTAAAGATTCAAAGGGAATAATAGTAATTCTCGGTCCTGATTCTCCATCTGGAAAAAAGATCTCTGGCTTATCAAGGGCAAGATCTGAAGTATTTAGAGGTGCTCTTCGACCGTATACGGCTACCGTAAACCAAGAATTATCAGATGTGTTAGGATCAAAAATCAAATTAAACTTAATTCTGGCTGGAAACGTTGAAGGGATGGAATCCAATATAGAAAATGTTACAACTTCTGTCTTAAACTTAATTTCTGGATCTTCATTAAATAAAAATGAATCAATTTTCTATATTGACGAAGGAACAAAGAAAAATAATAATTAGAAGGACTTGGATTTACTGAGACGACGACTACTAGTATGATCGCCATCTCTTTCATTTCATTTCATTCCATTCCATTCCATTCCATTCATTCTTTTTGATATAGCAATATTATCTAATAATAGTTAGTAAATTATAAGAGTCAAATCTATGAACCAAATAATAAGATAAAACATAAATAAAAATAAATTCGTTTGATATGGCTGTTTCTATTCTATGTTATTACCTTAGGAATAGGTAAAAATTCTATTTTTATTTTATTTTCTGCCTTAAATATGGCATCATCTGTAATATCTACTGCTGCATTATTTGCAATTTTAAAATTGATCAAATATCCTCCTAATTGACCGGCATTAAAAAGAACATCACAAAGCAAATCTGATATATTCTTAAACTCATGGTCTGATTCCCTAATATGGGAGATTAACAACGATCTAATACTTTTCAATACTGTTAATAACGGGGTTAGATTCTCAACTAGATCTTTAAAACTAGAGATATTACAAATTTTATTATGCAAAGTATCTAAAACAATTTTTGAAGTCCATATAGCTCTGATTGATTTTCTATTACCATTTAATTCTGAAGAAATTAACAAAGAATATTGAATATTGTTCTCTTTTAGAGAAATACTTAATTTGTTTATTAATTCTTCATCTCGGGTTTTTAATTCATTGAATATATTGTGAAGCTTTATTATTTCATTGCTAATTCTGTATTGTATTTGTTTTATCTTTGGTATTAATGGTATATTGTATTTAATTAAATGAAACTCCATATCATCATCAGATAATGAATTTTGAAAACGATGACAATTCTTAATGCTATTTTGTGAATTTAAATTAAAATTATCCATTTTTATTTCTTTATATAATGATGCTGCTGCTGCTGCAGTTGTTGTTGCTGCTGCTGTTGTTGCTACCATCAAAGAAGAGTTATTCTTCAGGATTTCGGAATTATCATTTTCTCGCATGAAACTTGTTCATCTTTTCTTGTAGTATATGTATATATAATACCATCATGTTCAAGGTTTGGCAGTTACTGTAGTAACAACAGTCTAAAGTTACACAATTCCATTTTTTAGCTCAGTATTTTTTTTGTTTTGACATAATCTAGTTGACAAAGGGATTTTATTTTAAATCTTATCTTAAGTCAATAGTAATGAATCAGAGACACATCCAGGACGATGATTATTCCTTTCAAGATCCCACAATCAAGAATTTAAAAAATAATAAAAAGGATTCAGGAGCGAAAAAACATTATTTTTCACATGACTATAGTCAAAATAACAATAATAACAATGGTAATAATAAGAATAATGATGATGATGATGATGATGATACTATTAGATGTGTCAATAATATCAGTATTGAAAATAATGATCTAGTTGGAAATTTAGAAGAATTTGGTCTCTCACAATATGAAGCTCGTGCCTATTTAACGATGATAGGTAAAGGCTCTCTTTCAGCTAGTGAAATAGCGTATTATTCTCATTTACCAAGAACAAAAATTTATCTCACCTTAAAAAAATTAGAAAAAAAAGGGTTATCTGTAATTTCTCAGCAAAAACCTCTAATATGTAGTGCAATAAATCCAACAGAAGCTTTTGAAGAGATTGTAATAATACAAGAAAAACGACTGATGAATATGAAAAAAGTTATTGATAAATTACAAAGGATTAATGATAAAAGCAATTATTTGAAAGGTCTGGAAGAAAAAAGATATTTTATATTAGATCCAAAATCTACTTTGCAAAAATTATCCGCTCTAATAGAAAATTCTCGAACCAGTATTATAGCAATTCTTGACGTTTGGGGTTTAAGATTGATTTCCCAGTGTAAATCTTTATTGATTAAAGCTATTGCCAAGGGAGTAAAGATCAAACTTTTAATCTCAAATCAATGTATCGATAGTGAAGATTTATCGTTTTTACCAAATGAAATTATCATAAAGGTTGGAAATGTTTTTTCAAATATTATTATACTGGATTCAGGTAATATAATAAATATAGATGGAGGAAATGGTAAGGCGGCATTATTTCCCTCCAATGATATACTAGGATTTTCTTATATGAAAATTTTTGAAGAAGAATGGAAAAAAGCAATTGAGATCAAAAATTTAAATAAAACCGAATCTGTGACTCAACTAAAAGCCGTTTAACTTATAAGATTTATTGAGGACCTCTCGTGCTTTTCAACATTTCAATATTTATCTTCTATATATCTTTCAATTTTATCTTCATTAGCCATTAATAATAGATCTAATAGTTCTGTGTCTCCTTCTCCTTCTCCTTCTCCTTCTTATCATCATGATCAGCAAGAAAAAGAAAATGAAAATGAAAAAGAAAAAGAAGACTATGACGATACCACAATGATATTAAGTAATACAAAAGATGAGCAGAATTATGATTATAATTCTAAAAGTAATTTTAGTAAAAATCATATTTCCTTTATTAATTCTTTGAAGAGATATGGTGTAAATCTCACTGATTTCACTATTGAGGAACTTATTCAAATGGTAGATTTAATTCTGAAGATGAACTATTCAGGAGAATTAAAGTTTGACAGAAATAATAATACTTTAAGTATCCATTCAAAAGACAAAAACAAATCATTAATTATATTGACAATATTACTGAGTTTATATTTTATAAATTTAAAATACGAGATCGATATTACACCAAAAATATGTGAAATCTCAGACGAGAATACCATTAATACATTTCATATTAAATATTCTAAATCACTCAATTAATACTGGGATATTATTATTATGATACTAATAATATTTTTTAATTTTTAATTTCAATTTTTTTGTAATACTTGTAAAAACTTTAAAACACTACTATCATCATAATAACTTTAGTTATTTTCTATTTGATCAAAATGTTTCAACACTTGTGGAAGATTATCTAGAATGTCGCTTGCTACGATATGTAATCCTGACTTTTGGTATGCCATAAATCCTGCAATTCCATTAAGATAAACCGCTGCGCATGAAGCATCAAATGATGAATTCAATTTACTAAAGAATCCTGCAACAAGTCCAGCTAGGACATCACCTGTTCCACCAACTGTCATAGCAGGTGTGCTTCTTTCAATGACTGTAGTTAGTTCTCCATTTGAAATAATATTTTTCCATCCCTTGAGGATAATTG
>DATDKD010000036.1:0-6838 GCA_036520175.1 Nitrososphaeraceae archaeon | reverse complement strand
GTACTAGAATAATTTTTTTTATTTTTATCTTATTTCAAAGTCTGCATCATCACCTAATCTCGCTTCTTTTTTGATAACTTCTGGATTAAAATTAGGAATACCTGTTATACTTTATTAAACAATGAAAAATATATTAATAATTGATGATGATGTCAAAACTTCTTCGAAATATAAAAAATGGTTAGAAGGTGAAGAAGGATTTAATTCAACATTAATAAACGATCCTCAAACAGCAGAATTAAATTTTAAATCTACTGATTATGATCTAGTTCTTATTGGTTTTAAAATGTCTGTAATGGACAGATTTAACCTTTATGATAAATTACATGAACTATCAAAAAAATTAGAAGATACCCCAAAAGAATTTCGGGTATGCTTTATGACTTCATCAGCAATAAATTATAAAGTCTTAGCAGAGATTCATCCAGAATTTGGAGAAGAATGTTATGTTACTAAAGAAGTTCCAAAAGATGTATTTATAAAACATATTAATTCTTTAATACCTTAGTTATATTCTACTGCTAAATTATTCCTAATATCAAGGTACTTCTAAATATAAATTAAATTAAAATTTTGAGTAGCCGAAAAAATTGTACTATCTAATGATTGATTGCTTTCAAATAGGCAAAGGTAAAGGCAATAGTTATGAAAAAAAGATTTAATACTTTTTAATCAAAAAATATTTATTTATTTATTTCAGCATTCAATTTTGTTACTATCAATTTATTTCAATTACACATTTAATTGGGAAATGATCGCTAAAACCTGTATTTGGATCTTGAACAAAATTAGCGTAATAACCCTTATCTTTTTGTATTTTATCTAATCTTTCTTTCAAGCCTTTAAGTTTATCTTTTATTAATTGTGTGATATTCTTATTTAGATTTAATTTTAATGCTTCTTCTAATATTATTTCTAATTCTTTTTTTTCCTTTATATCCTTATTTATATCAAATATTTTAGTTTTAGAAAATTTAAATCCCATTGGACTGCCTTTTTCATACGAATGTAGTTTTTTCTTATTATCTTTATTGACATTATCATTAAAATTCTCTTCTAGTAAATTGCTACCTAATGAAAGTCCGGTTTTATGAATTTTTACTGAATTTAAATCTAGTTTAAGGCTATTCAAGTTTTTTAATAATCCTTGTGATATAATAAATTGATCAAATAAAAAGAAGGAACTTGTTTTATAAAAATAATGTGTACCATCAGGAATAAGTTTCCACATACAATTGTATAAATGTGGCTTTTCTTCCAAATATATTTCTCTATCTGTTTTTGTATTTCCCCCATCTTTTCGTTTTAATTGAAATATAGTTCTCCAATCTCTTAACAAATGTGGATTGAAAGTAGCATTAAGAAATTTTACTAAACTTTTATTATAAGGTTCATCATTAAAATCACCCATTAATAAAATATTTTCATCCCAAACACCATCTATTTTTTTTAACAAATTTTCATTTCGTTTTTTTATTTCTTCTTTGTTTACTTTATCAGGTATAGCATCTTGATCATTAGATTTAAAATCTTTTTCATATTCTGGGCAATCTATTATGCATTTAGGAAGTTTATGAGACTCTTCTTTAGGAATTTTGAGAATATCATCTATCAACGTACCACAATTTTCCGCTACTAAAGATCGTGCAAACTCTGTTTCATCAGATTCAGTTAGATCATCTTTTCCTCTCCTAGATGGCCAATGATTTACAAAAACATGAAGATTTGAATTATTCTGTAAAACCTTTAATTTTACATAGAAAATATCCCTAGTAGGATAACGTAAATCCATATTATATGATTTGGATTCTATAAATTCAAAAATTGAATTTGAATAGATAAGACAAGTATCTATTCCACGAATATCAGGACTATCTTTGTATTTTGCTACAGAATAATCATTTCTATTGAGATTTCTATTTAATTTTGTTGCTATTTCTTGAGCAAGATATTCATTTTCAATTTCACACATTCCAATTAGATCAGGTCCTGAAGAAAAGGCAGATGAGATTCCTTTAACTAGATTATCTATTTTTATATCTCTTACTGTTTCATCCCATCCATTAGCAGGAGTGTAATCAAAATCCAATGCAAGATCACTTAATGTTGTATCAAATAGATTTTGTAAATTCCAGAAGCATGTCTTGATTAGGTTCATTTAATAGCATTTTTTTCTTTTTTTAAAAAGTTTTTGATTAATTTATAATCATTACATCTAGAGATCTATATTTTAATTAAATTTAAATAGTAAATTAATTCTCGGATTGGGACTCGAACCCTTATCCATAAAATGTGGGTTCTACTTTATAATATTAAAAGATATTCAAATACTTGAGATATTTCTATTTTAGAATCTATGTTGATCTTAAGAGTTCTCTTTATGGATCTAATTTGGATCAATCTATGGAGAAGGAGGCATAATTTATACTTCTTTATCTATATTTGAATCATCTAATACGTCAGATGTTACCTCTTCAGTTATCTCTTTTCTATCAGTAACTGTTTTCTTTTTTACTACAACTTCTTCTTTAACATATGGCTTTTTTGTAACTTGTTCTTCTTCTCTCCTTAGGGGTATTTTTATTTCTTCTGGTGATTGTATAGGATTTTCTGCTTCTCCTTCTGATTCAATACTTGGAGGTCGTCTTTCAATACTTTCTATCTCTTCTCTGTTTAATTGAACTTCTATTGTTTTTGTTTCTTTTACTGGTTTTTTGGTAATAACTTTCTCATCTACAACAACTCTCTTATTAACATCTAATTCTTCTGACTTTAATGGAATAACTTCATTTTCTTCATTTTCTGTTATGTTACTTAAAGATTTACCATTAGTAGTAGTTTCTGTTTCTGTTCCTCTACTATAATCATCCATATTTTGAGATTGCATATATGAATTTCTTGCCTCTTCTTCAGTTACTTTGAACCATACTCTATCACCATCATAACCTTGAACTAAATTTTTTGGAAAAGAAAAAAATTCTTTATCTATTATACCTTTTTGTGTTAAGACATATTCTGGATCCACACTTTGGATCTTACCAAAATCAGCATCATCAATTCCACGTGCCTCTTTTTTTATAATTTCATTCCAAGGAATTTCATCAAATTTTGACACCATATTAATAAAATTACTATAAAGAATATAATAGTTGATGGTATTATACTGTTATAATTTTTTTATGCTTTACAAATTGATGCCTGCCTAAGTATGAACATATAATCTTCTTAAGTTATATTTTATAGATATTATTAGAATGCAAGTACCAAATAAAGCATTTTTTTTCAAACTATTTTTTCACAAATTTTAAATAAAAATTATAGTACTATAGGATACTAGATCAATTAATTAAAAAAAGGATATTATACTGTATGTAAAAAAAATTATTTGTATTTTACCAGATTTTACTTTTTATCAGATTTATTGCTTCTTCATATACCTTTTTTGCTTTTTGCTTATCACCATTAAAGCATTCATTTGATATTTTCTCAATAACTTCCTCCGGAGGAATATCCTCTTGGTTTGTTGTGATTTTGTTTTTCTCATCCTCAGTAAGCAAATCTGTTAACCTTGATGGTAGCATTGATAAAAGACCTGTTGCTTTGATTGGTTCTGAAACTTGAAGAAAATGTCTACATGTTATTGCAATACCTTGTCTTGCAGCCTTATGTTCAATTCCTAATCTTTTGGCAAAACTTTCGACTATATCTTCCATAAATAATATTTAGATTATAAAATATTTAACCAATTAAGAGATAATATTTTACAATCTACAAATAGACTATGAATAAAAATATTTCTTAATATAACAGATAATCTAATTTTATAATATTTTAATGAATTGCCATTAAGATAATAAGATTATAATTATAATTCTATACTTAAATAAAAATGAATTAATTTTTAGTAAAGTTTAATCCCTTTTGTATTGTTTTGCTTCTTCTTCAGTTACTGTAAAAAAGACAGTACTGCCATCAAAATGGTCTACTAAATTTTTAGGAATATAGAATACATCTTTGTCTACAGTACCTTTTTGTGTTACTATGAATTCCCCTGTAACTTGTTGAACTTCTCCAAAGTCAGCATCTCCTAATCCTCTCGCCTCTTTTTTGATAATTTCTTGTGGATTAAATGTGGTAGATTCATCTTTACTAGTTTGATCTTGAGACATTCCTATGTTTTCATCTTGTAAACTACCATTTTCGCCTTGTGCTAACACACTTTCAAATGTTGTTGATATTCCTGTTGTTGCTGTTGCAATTAAAGCAAATGCAAGTATGGATGAAATTATTATTGTTGAATAATTTTTCGATTCCATATTAATAATAGTTAAATATAATATATAATAATTAAACTACTTATCAAGAACATATTCAGAAATTGTATATTGTTAATAATAATAATAATAATAACAAGATTCAACAACTTATTATTTTAAAAAGTCTAGCCCTCTAAGGATAACCATAACAATAGAATGCTCTCAGGCTGGTTGTTGTTGTTTTTGTTCCCATTAGAAATTTGATAATTATTTTATTTACTTACTCAGATTTACTAACTAAAAAAACCTATTGTTAAAAGATTTAGAAACTATTTTTTTTTATTCATAGGTAAAACAGTAGCATTAGTTGACATTAGTTGTTGTTGTAGTATTAGTAGTGACAATGGTAGAGGAATGTAGAATACTTTTTGAAGACTTTGTATCTACTAAAATAGAATTGTATACATTAGTATGGTGATCCGCAATATTTTTCCAGTTCAAAGATAATTTAAATTGGTTTACTGAATTGCAGTAGTATTCATAATTATCTTCAATGTCTATTAACGCTTTTTTAAATTCTTTAGGATCTCTTTTAACAGTTACTCCTAACCCTTTTCTAGCATATTCCTTGAAAAATTCTAGATCTGTTGCTATAAATGGGAGACCGTGTGCTAGGGCATCAAACATAACTCCAGACCCTGAACACACCTTATACGGTAATAGAACAACATCAGACGCATAAAACAATAATGAAAGGTCGGTGTCACTAAGATAATCTCTTTGCAAATCAATAATATGAGTAAAATCTTTAATTATTTTCTTGGGTTCATTTTCTGTGTTAAAGTGATTTTTTGAAGAATTAACTATTATTAACCAGTTTTCAGGTATATCAATTTCGTTAAGAATATCCCATCCTTTGGTACTAGTCTTAAAACCTAAAGCAAGTGCTATCCTTCTTTTTCTTTTTATTTTATTATCATCATTATCTAAATAAATACCAAATTTTGCTCTTGTTTTTTCTTTGATATTTGGAAAAGGGGATAAAGATGGTTCTGCACCATGATAAATTACGATGTTTTTTCTATTATTATTATTATTATTATTATCATCTACATCTGATTTGTTATTTGCAAAACCATTACTGCCTTTTCTTTTTTTTCCTATTATCAGATTCTTCATATAGTCAGAAAATACTATTCCTTTTTTGCTTTTTACCAACTTTTCATTGTTTAGGTCATGAAAAGATTTGTAGTTTATTATGAACTTCCAATATTGTAAGATATACTTACTCAAATATTTTACCTGATTTTGTAAATTATTATTATTATTACTATTACTTTTTAGATCTAATGGAGAAATGATATTCATCCACTGTTTGAAAGTATAAGCAGAATGAAATGTTGTAACAATAGGAATTTTACAAATATCATAAAATGAATCGATATTGGTATATGTATTTCTTGGATTTAATGAACTTAATTTTAATCCATACAATCCATGCTCGAATTGAATATGAACAATGTCAGGCTTTACTTTATTAACTATATCTAATAATAGTCCTGAATTATCTTTATCGAAAGATGATGATAGTCCAAAAAAATTACCCTCTTTGCCGTCATCATTACAAACAACGTAAACAGTATGACCTAATTTACGCAAGGCTCTTGTTAAATTGTAAGTATATCTACCTACTCCACCATACATCGGAGGATATTCTGTTGATACCATTAGTATTTTTAGAGAATTTTTTATGTTGATGTTATTATTTTCTGGTACTGAAATTGAAGAAAAATGTAAGTTATTTTTATTATTGAAATTTCTTTGATGGTTAGTATTGTGACCAATAATATAAAATAAAAAATCATGTAAAAGAGGTAAATCCATCTATCTATACAATTATTAAGGCAACATATTATATATATAAGAGAAGAAATAGTAGAAATCTAATCTGTTATATTAGGTAACCTAGAAGAGAGTAGTATTCTTTCTGAAGATAGAATATTTTTTAATTGTCTACTCTATGATTTTTATTAATATTTACCCTCTTATTGTTAAATATAATGTTGTATATAATATTATAATGAGTGAATTTAGAGACACTGACGATAAAGTAAAAGACGATGTTGAGGGTACGGGAGACAAGATAAAGTCAGGTTTTAAAGCAGCAGGTAATAAGATAAAAGATCCTAGCAGCGATCTAGGAGAAGAATATAATAAGGAAAAAGCAGAAGAGGAAGTAATGGACAAAACATATTAAATTAATTAAATTAGTCTTTTTATCTTCCTTACATTATTTAGGTAATAATTTATTAAAAATATTTTAATCTATTTGATATGAAACCAAACAAAGGGAACATTACTTATTTATGTTTAATAATTGTTATTACTTTGTAACCACTACTTTGCTTGTATCCTCTAATGACTTATCTTTTGCAATAAAAGAGAATGAAAACAAAGATGATAGTCAAGACAATAAGAAAGATGTTCCTATCTCCTCAACAAACACAACAAAGGAAATTCTTAATCTTGAATTAAAATCGGATGTTAGAAACGATATAGAAGACGCACATTATCCAAATCAA
>DATDKD010000035.1:0-36576 GCA_036520175.1 Nitrososphaeraceae archaeon | reverse complement strand
GAGTGGACATCAGTGCATTTATGCGTCTATTAATGCAAATGATAGTGAAAGTAGCTCTAGTATTTCAAATTTATCCTCTAAAATTGATAATCATAAAGAAAATATTGAAAGTGGTGAACTTCAAATTGTTGATTTTAAGCCTTATCATGAATCAGCACTACATAGAGATTTATCTACTTTTAACAAGCTAAAGGTGGAAGTGGGAAAAACTATACGTAAAACTAGAGAAAAGAAAAATTTTATACAATAACTATTATTAATTAGTTTATTAAATTGGGATGGGAAAAGGCAGAAATGATAATACTAGTGAATAAAGCAGAACAGTAGAAGAGAGATTAATGAACTACTGTTGCAATAATTATTTCTAAATTACCCTTTCAATTATAGGCCTATTGTAGGAATTTTTTCCATTACAACATCACTGAATAACTAGATGGATGGTAGAAAGTGCTATTCTCTATAATAGTGAACGAACACAAAGGCATTGAATGGCGCGTGATACCTATTCAAAATTGACAGTATTATAGAGAATTAGTATAGTTATTCAGTGATACAATACAATGTACATTTCTCACAAATAAATTTTTGGCAATCATTGAGATATCTTTATTAATTCACTTAAGGATTTTTTATTTTTCGCCCTCTTTAACTACTTTCTATAATTTATAGCAATTTATCTATATATCAACTGTTATTATATCTCAATAAATTAAGGCAAATTAATATTTCAAAATTTACAAAAGCACATGAACTTTTAGAAGATAAGTTTACATTTGCACTTACAAAGTATAACAAAACGATAGAATTAATCTTAGGGGTAAAGTTTTTTTGGTCAACAATTTCAACAATAATAATAAAGAAGAGAAAGTTAGTAATGTCATTGTTAAAGGTTTATTACAAAAGACACGGTGCAGTTAAATCTCCTATATTTTGTTGATAGTTGCAGATAATAATGATTATTGTTTTTACTAGTAGGTCAGAACTGTAAGAGAATGTATCTTGATAATATTGATAAAATTTTAAATAATACGTAATTACTAATACCATAATTTATCAATTAACACAATTAATAATTTTTGAATTATCCAATATAATATAGAAATATAAATCTAAATTGGTAGTCATAATAGGGTAATTATTTCTATTAGATTCACAAATCGACAGGAGTGAGAAAGGTTAGTGGGCTAAATGACTAAATCTATTCATGAGACTATTTCATATTCCATACTCATTGTCTTTTCTAAATTAATCTACTAAATTTAGTAAATTATATAATATAGAGTAAAAAGATATTTCGTCAACGAGTAATATATCTTTATTAATTTTTTATGTGCTATTGTTAAGTTATTTGAGAATAAATCTTAATGTATAAGATTTTTTTCTAGTACAATATCATCAATAAAGTTTAATATATAACACTATTATATTTTTCTATAATCTTAATATTCAAACTTTTATTACTAAATATTTTTTAGAATTATACAAATATATTAAAAGCTTTAATGATACATGCATAAGTTTATATGCTTTGGTCTACTTTTGATAATCTCATTAATTTTACCATCTACTATTAATTTTATTCAGTATTCAAGTGTATTTGCTCAAGAATTAGTATCAATTGCACCAGGTGCAGCGGACCCAAATAATCCCGAAACATTTGTTCCACCTCAAATCAGTTTATCATCTGGAAGTACAATTTCATGGAGAAACGATGATTTAATAACACACAGTGTAACTATTGAAGGAAACCCAGCAATAGTAAATGGTGAAGCATCATTTGACTCCGGCCCCATATCTCCAGGTTATACATGGGATAATACATTTGATTCACCAGGACAATTCGATTATCATTGTTTAATACATCCCTTTATGACAGGTAAAGTTATAATTAATTAAACATTCTTTGTTTTATTAAAAGGACTTTATCAGAATGACTATAAAGTTCTACAATTCAAATTTTTAATAATAAAATTTTCTAATATTCCAGTATAGAATACCAATAAAAATTAATAAAGTTATAAAAAGTTATACTCGCTTTTATTATAGAAATAGTGGAGTATCTATTGTTAATACCATTTTAGGAGATACTAATAAAAATTAGTAAATGAACATTCACTAAATTCATCTAGAAGTAATATTTTAGCAAATGTATTCTACCAGTTTCAATTATATCTTAATTGTTTAAAAATGACATGTATATGTCAGCAATAACCACCATCAGTAGTCTATTTTAATGGGCTCCTTGATAATCTAGTGTCGTTTGCTAACATGAATAACTTTACAAATGCAATGGCTCAAGAAGTGGATAAGGATGATTCTTATAAAAATTATGATGATAATAATCAGAACAATATCCAACAAAAATAAACAAATACGAATAACTGAATTCCAATTTATGGACAAGTTCAAATCTTACTATACTATTTTTTAACATTATATATTAAATATCAGAGGCATACTATAATTATCAACAATGGAGAGTATCTTATACAATATGTATAATATTATTGAACAAAACAATAACTGAATTATTTAAACTATGAGTGTTAGTTTTGGTTATAATGTCTAACAATAATCTAATAATGTCTTTTGTTTGTATTCATTGTCTTTATTACTTTTTTCTATTGCTATCAAATTTGATACTTTCAATCCTACTTTTCTTATGGGTAAAAATGTTCTAGTAATTTTTCTCGAAGGAATGACCAAATTATTGTCTTCTAAATCAAATTTATCTAAAATCTCTTCTATCAGGGATTCGATACTTTTTCTTTCGCTTTGATATTTGATATAAGATTTTTCTCTAGTTTCAACACTAAAATCAGTTCTCATTATTTTTATTCCAACGGTTCTAAATTGATATTTGTTGTTCTTTATCCTTTCATAAAGTTCATCAATCAACTCGTATAAAGATTGCTTTATTATCTCTTTATCATATGTTATAAATTCTAATGTAGATTCATTGCTTAAAGATATATGATTTCTGCGTGGAAGAACTGGCTCATTGTCTAAACCATTTGCAACTTGCCACATCCATGTTCCTATCTTCTTTCCAAATCTTTCTATAAGAAGTTGAACATCTGTATTTGATAGTTGACCTATAGTTTTGATATTCATTTGTTCTTTTAGAATTTTTTGTGTTTTGATTCCTATTCCTGAAATTGTTTCAACATCTAATGGATTGAGAAAATTTTTTAATTCATTAAAATGTATTATAGTAAGACCGTCAGGTTTTTGATAATCAGATGCAATTTTTGCAACTGATTTTGTTGGTGCTATACCTATAGACGTTAGTAAGCCGCCACATTTTTCTTTTATAGATTTTTTAATGTCTTTAGCATATTCTTCTATCATTACCTCCGTAGTAGAAATTTTATTTGTACAGTCTAAATACGCTTCATCTATACTTGCTTGTTCAAAAATATCTGCATAATCTTCTAATATTTCCATAACCTCGTTTGATATCTTTTCATAGAATTTTTTGTCTACTCCATGTAATATTAAATTAGGACATAATTCCAATGCTTTATATAATGGCATTGCTGATTTTATCCCAAGTTTTTTAGCCTCATAAGAACATGTTGTTACTGCACCTTTTGTAATGTTATGCCTGTCCTGAGGTGTCATAATAACCGCATGAGGTTTTCCTTTTAATGATGGGTTTTTAATCTCTTCACAAGAAGAGTAAAATGAATTAATATCGACATGTAAAATTGCTTTGCCTCTCCACTGATTTTTATTAGCCATATAGACACCTTTCTATTACTCAAATGATTGGGTATTAGATTAGATTAAACTTTCATTTAGGCATATAAAATTTTTGTTTAAAAGGTATAGTTATTGCATATATGAAAGTTATCAAAAATGGAATTGAAATAATTGATTGATTCACAATAATTATGTGTTGATAATAGATAGAATTTGATTAGATCTTTCCATTTTATTGTATTATCAAATTTTATTTTAGTATAAATTTTTGTGGAACCAAAAAAATATCCATTAAAGAGTAAAAAAATTGGAGTGATAACATTCTGATTACTACAGAATCAGAAGTAATAAGTTTGGAATAAAGCTTCATATATCAAAATAAATAACAAAGAGAATTGTCAACCTTAAAAAAAAAATTAGGATATGTACTTGGAATTTTTTTTATCTTAATAAGTTTATACGGCCTAGCAATTATTCTATACTCTCCAGCTTCTACGGAAGTTTTTGAAATGATTGTATTGACCTTATCCATTTTAGCAATAGGAGTCATTTTTATTTATTTAGCTCACAGAATACGATAATTCTATCTGATAACAATAATAAATTTTTTAACTTATCATTTATCTAGGTATTACTTTCTTCATTTTCTTCAAACTATTATTTTAAGAGTACTTTGTTTGGCTTTGAAACGCTATAATAGTATTCATTATAATTAATTTCATCATTTTTATTCATTTTAAAAAATTTTATAATAAAAGCCAAATACAAGTATTAGAACATTTATACAAGCTGAATTTCACTACAAATGTTGAGCCTACTAATAAGCTTATTACCATATAAAAAAATTTAATCTAAAGTAAAATATTATTTGTTATCAAGGCGTAAAATTTATCATAATCCAGAGAAGTATTAACATTTTGAATTACATGCATATGTTTGGAATTGATGACAATATAAAATGAATATCTATAATATTATTATTATAGTTGTTAAACTTAATTTCACTTTTGATATCCCTCAATTAACTTTTGCAGAAACCAAAAATATTTGAGTCGTTTATGAATAAAATTAGATTTAATTTTCTATATAAGTATTTTGTGGAACATGTATTTTTAACATTTTACATTATTATTACTATTGTTATAGTGCCTAATTATTCTAAAATAATAATAACAAATAGTATTGTTTATTAATTTCAATAGCAATAGCAAAATAGGGATGAAATTATCTAACCATACAGATAATTATATCTTATTGGTAGATGATGAAAAAGACGTTCTTGACTTATTTAGCGAATACTTAACATCAAATGGTTTTAACACAATTTCTTTTGACAATCCAGTTAAAGCATTAGAATATTTTTATAAAAATACAAACAATTGTTCTGTGGTTATTACAGATTATAGAATGCCGCAAATGTCAGGCTTAGATTTTATAAATAAAATAAGAAAAAAAGATACTGATTGCAAAATAAAAACCATAATGGTTAGTGCTTACATAAAAGACAATATTCCATATGATAAATCATATACTATGACAATTGATAGAATATTAGAAAAACCTGTATATCTTGACAGACTGAAAACAGAAATACAGCAATTGCTAACTATAAATATAAAGAAAAAAATATCGTAGTAAAACAATTAGATTTAAATTTTCTTTATTTTGATTTCTTATGTCAATATCTCTTTACTGCAAGGTCAAATATTAGCATTTATCCCCCAATCTTAATAAACAATAGTGTCTATTGGACTAAAGTTAGGAAAAATGTCCATGGCAAAAAAAAGAGTATTGATAATAGATGATGATGAGGATATCAATAATCTTTTTAAAATATATTTAGAGAATCGTGGATACCAAATAAACGCTTATACAGACCCAGTAAATGCTTTATATTATTTCAAAAAAGGATTTTATGATTTGGTTTTACTTGACTTAAAAATGCCACAGCTAGATGGCATTACTATGTATCAACAATTAAAGAAAATAGATAGTAATGCAAGTATATGTTTAATCACAGCCGATATTGCAAATTTGGAACAATTAAAGGAGAAGATTCCCAATATTGAAAAATATGTAATATACAAACCCATCCTATTAAAAAACTTAAAGGAAAAAATTGATTCATTACTTTTGGAAAAAAGTATGTCCTGTTAAAAGTTCTAGTAAATGTAAAATAAAAAATTATTGTTTTACTTGACTAAATACATGTATATCACTATCACTCCCATCTGCTATGTATACATTACCATTAGAATCTATTGCAATACCAATTGGGCCTTGAAGAATGTCAGCAATTGAACCTTGATTGCCAAATTGAGTAATATATCCACCATCTCTATTGAATACTTGTACGCGATTGTTACCTTGATCTACTACGAAAATATTATCAGATGAATCAATTGCTAACTCGAGAGGTGTACTAAATTCTCCATTACCATTACCTGATTTACCAAATTTCATTATAAAATTACCATTTTTATCAAATTTCTGTACTCGATCATTAAAAGAATCAACTACAAAGATATTTCCAAGAGAATCTATTGCTACATCAGTTGGATTCAAAAATTTTCCATCACCAGATCCATAAGTACCAAATTTCATTAGAAAATTACCATTTTTATCAAATTTCTGTACATTATTGTTTTCTCCAAAATCCGTTGCATAAATATTATTTTCCTTATCTATACCTAGTCCACCTGGGGTGATGAATTCTCCATCTCCTAGGCCAAAGGAGCCAAATGAATCTATAAACTTTCCATCACTGCTGAATTTTTTAATTGCATATGTAGGATTTCCAAAATCAGCGATATAGATATTATTGTCAGAGTCAGAAACTAGACCAGAAGGATTTGTGAAAAATTGAGGCCCGCTACCTAATACACCAAAACCAAGGATAAAAGAACCGTTATTTGTAAATTTTTGAATCATATTTGAACGACCTGAAAAATCAGCGACATAGACATTATTTTCAGAATCAGCAGTAATCCCACTAGCTTGGTTAAATTGACCATTAGCAAAACCTTTTGATCCCCATTTCATTTTGTGTTCATATTCTATTGCTGCTGCAAATGAAGATTGATATGTCATACTACTAACATTTAAAATCAACAATGAAAGTAAAATGGCCATACCACTAAAAAAAATAGCATTTTTAAAATTCATACTTTGTTAACAAAATAAATTATATATTAACTCTTCCTATAATTGATAAACTTACTAAAATTAAGATAAAAAAATTTGTTTAAGATCAGTTAGGATCTTTTATAGTGGTCTCTCTCTTCTAAAGGAATACCATATAGTGGTTCGGTACCAAAGTGATTATCTATTTTATCAGGTCCAATATTTATTATACCAAGACTATTATTCACTACTTTAATGCTTATAGGAACTTCGGTAACGGGTCCTTGAGGCATACTAATAGTTCCCGTCCCATTATATACAGTATAGTTATTTTGGTTAGAAGTATCGGCTAAAACAAAATTAGTCAAAGTGTGAGTATGTTTTGATGTTCCATCAGTTTTGATCATTTCAAAAGACGCATCAAAAACAGTGGAATTATTGTTTGTAGCTTGTTGAGTTTGATTTGATAAATTGGTCTTCCAGATGCCAGATACTATCCATAATGGCTTTCCATTTTCGTCATCTACAATACCTACTGTTCTTCCAAACAAATAATCTCCTTCTACAAAACCCGGAGGAATTCCCATTATTACATTCACATTAAAAGAAAATAACAATAACGCACTAGCTATCATCAGAGTAGACAAAGTCATATTAGATCTTATTGTGATATTTTTTCCTGATATTTTTTTCAACAAGTTATTTTGGTTATGTTGTTCTTATTACTTTTTCGCTTCTATTACTCTATATTATCATGTTTATCAAACAAATAATATTTATTTTAATGATATGGAATTATACAAATTTGTGAAAATTAATAATATTTTTGAAACTTTCAATTATTAATGAATATTCTAGTTATCAAACAAATTAACTTACTTTATAATTTAAATATATTAAATTTGCATAAGCAAATTCATTAGATTTTTATATCAAATAAACTAAAAAGTATTATCTTTTGTCTTCAAATGTAAATATACCAAAGTTGCCTGCAAAAAATAAAAGTGAATTAACAGAACAAGTGTTTCAAGCTATAGTAGATAGTGGAGAAACAGGAATATTTCAAACAGAACTTTGCAAATCGTTCTCTATCGACAGTAGAGATGGGTCAAGATTGGTTGGAAATCTTGAAAAACAATCTCTTATTTCTAGAGAAAGAATGTTATACAAAGGAAGGTGGACTTATAAATTAATAGTAAAAAAAATACCTCAATTAAAAGAAGCAGATAGGAGACCAATTGAGATTGCTAGTGTAGAAGGAGCGCCATGTTTTAGTTGTACTTTTCAACATTTATGTTCGACAGAGGATGAGACAAGCCAATATAGTCCCGCAAAATGTAATTGGATTGAGGAATGGGTTATTCTTGATACAAAAAAAAGAGGACTATCAAATCAGCTATAGAGAATTAACAAAAAATTTCATTATTTTTTATTATCTAAAATTAAAGAACATCACTGAAATCTTTTTCTAGAATAACAAATGCGGATTCTATCTGACTAGATCCATTAACATTCCATCTTATACTATTTATTGAATCCGATGAATTACTTATTAATTTTTCAATTACATCCATATTCCTATCAGATGGCTGAAGAATAATAGGAGACTTTAAAGTAGTGGTTTGTCCAGGAGAAAATTGGGGTCTACCATTTAATGGAATATCTTCATAAGATAAAACGCCATGACCTAATAATTTATTATCTCCAAAAAGATCATATTCAACTTTTGATGTTGTTGCACTTTTGTCAGAAGGATTGTAAACATCAAAAAGTAAGGATAGCTCAATATTATTAGTATTATTGGAAAGATTACTAATATCAACAGCTGCTAGGTTAAAGTCAATTACATTCACATCAGGAGCATTAACAAAATATTGGATTCGTGGAAGTAAAATAATCGTAATCACTAAAGCGCCTATTACTCCAAAAAGTACTATTCTTCTTTTACTAAGGAACATATATTACAAATAAAGTTTCAAAAAAAGAATTAAAATGTTTCTTAATTTTTATTATCATATAGCACTATAACACTATAAAGATACATTAAAGTGATTAGATGGCATAGACTAACACTGTTGAACTATGAATATGATTGATGGCTTTATTATATGGATTCACTTATTATCTGCAAGTATTTGGGTTGGGGGATCAATATTTATAGGAATAATTCTTGCTCCCATGTTAAAGCATATAGGAAATTCAATGGAAGAAAGAGTTATTATTATGATTAAAATTGGTAGAAGATTTAACAATATTGCATTTCCTTCATTTATTATTTTGATGTCAACAGGATTATATAATTCAAGATTTTTTTTTGAATATCCGTATAACTTTATTGAAACAGATTATGGAATTTTATTGTTGATGAAAATTGTATTAGTAATTATTACTTTTGTGAGCTATATTATCCATATCAAAAGTTTCGGAAAAGGGACCGAAGCAAAAATTATTGAAAATAGAGGATCAGAATATATTAATATAATACGTTCAAAAATCATTAACTATGGAAGGTTAACTGTGATTCTCTCTATAATAATCTTATTACTTGCGGCTTTCTTGGATGCAGGTATAAAATTTAGTTAGAAAAAACATATTCTCTTAACCCAGCCTTATCGGCGGTATTACCACCTATTTTTACTAAAACAAATTCATTATTAGAATTTGAAATTGGTTCATTCATTTTCCCTTCATTTGAATGAAGACGAATATATTCCTGCATATCCAATTTAGAACGATCGCCTATTTCTTTTTCTAAATTCATATCTTTAACAATTTCCTTATATGTAGATTGTATAACACCACTAAAGACCATAGCGCTACTTCCACTTCCGTATGAGCCAAATCCTATTCTTTTATTTTCCAAGTCAATATTTTTCTTATATTCGAACTCTAATAAACTTCTTAATCCCATATACATGGATGCGGTATAAAGATTACCTATTATAGCTGAAGCTTCAAGAGAGCTAGCCATTTTTTGTTCAAAAACTTGTTTGAAGATTGAAGTACGCATAAACGCTTTCCTGAACTGGTCGTCTGCTTTCATAAAATCCTTATCAGCTAAAATGGATTCAATGGTTCCACGAGGATCCTTAGGAGTAGGTTCATCCATTCCTACTTCTTCTATTATTTGTTTCCATCTGGGTAGACATCTCCATTCATGTCGTAGAAGATACGCTAATGCTTTTTCACCCATTTTTCGATAAGGTAAATGTACACTAATATAATCAATTTTATCGGTTATTGATTCATCTTCTTGCAATTGAATTAATTTAGTTTTAATTGCTTTTTCTCTATAACTATCAAAAGCTTTTTTGACTTGAATAAGATACAAATAATTAGAATAACTTCCATTAACTAAAGGAGTTTCACGTCCAAAAGGTCTATAAAAATCATACTCATTTTTAATTATTGTAGAAGTAACTTTAGGATCAAAAACAACTAATCTGGGATTTTCCTTTACTAACATAGCGATTGCACCAGCTCCCTGTGTATATTCTCCAGCTGATCCTAAATCATATTTTGCAATATCACTTACAATAACAATAGCAGCTCTATCATTATTTTCTTCAGCTCTGATCCAATTAGCATTGTCATATAATGCATATGAGCCACTTACACAGGCAAATTTACATTCTATTCCTCCAGCATGTTCAAAGGATCCATCACCATAAATCTGCTCAAGCATTCCAATTACAAAAGAATTCATAGCTTTTGATTCGTCTAATGCTGACTCAGTTGCAACATACATTCTACCAATATCCTGTGGTTTAAGATCATTTTTTTGCATTAATTTTAAACAAGCATTTGCTGCCATACAAGCAGGATCCTGATTAGTATCAACCATAGCCATTTTATATATTCCTATTCCAATTTCCAGTTTATGAGGATCTATACCTCTAGCTATCGCAAAATCCTTTGAATCGATGTATAACTTGGGAACATAAATTGCCATATCATCAATACCAACAGGCATATAAAATTCAATTTGCTAAAAGACATTTAAACGTACTTGTGATTACTATCGAGTTTTTTTTACTAAAAAGTAGTAGTCTATGTTTTATATAGAAGTTCTATTACATTATATGTTAATCTATGAGATTATGTATTAGAAGTTTTTTATGACATTATAAAAATTATCACGTTCTGCAGCATAATATCCAGATTGTTTAATAGATTCAATAATTTTCATAGAAGTAAGTTCAGTTGATCGTGCTCCGGTTGCACTAACTACCTCTTCACCTATCAATGTTCCACCAAAATCATCAGAACCAAAATGAAGAGCCAATTGTGCCATTCCAATTCCATTTGTAAGCCATGATGATTGAATATGAGAGATTAGCCCATAAAACATGATTCTTGATATTGCAATCATTTTTAGTAGCCTTAATCCTCCAGAAGGATATTTCGCAATTCCTTCTTTTTGCATTTGAGTCTTATTAGGTTCAAATCCCCAGGGTATAAAAGCTATAAATCCATTAGTTTTTTGTTGTAATTCAGATATTTTCATTATATGTTGTGCTATTTCATCATCGGTTTCTACAGTTCCATACATCATTGTTGCAGAAGACTTGATACCAAGATCATGTGCCTCCTTCATAATGTTTAGCCATTGGTTACTTTTTATCTTAAGTGGACTTATTACTGATTTTACTTTATCATCAAGAATTTCTGCTCCTGCTCCTGGCAATGAATCCAATCCTGCATCTTTTAGTCTAGAAATTACTTCCTTGATACTACTTCTTTCTACTTTGGATATCATATCAATTTCAGAAGCAGAAAGACCATGAATGGCAATTGATGGATAAAATTTTTTTATTTCATTGAATATTTCTTCATAATATTCAATAGATAAATTTGGATTATGTCCCCCTTGAAAAAGAATTTGAGTAATTCCAAACATTTCTTTTGACAAGGCGATTCTCTTCATTATGTCTTTGATATTGTGTGTATATGATTCTTCATGACCTGGAGGTCGATAAAAAGCACAAAATTTACAGTAGGTTACACAAACATTCGTATAATTCAAAATAATATTATTTATAAAAGTGGCTGTATTACCAAAAAGAATTTTTCTAAGAGTACTAGCCACAAGGCCGATTGTATATAGATCATCAGATTTTATTAATTCTTTACAATCGTGAAGATTAAGTCTATCTCCTTTTAATACATTATTTAAAATATATCCAATTTCCGATTTTGAAGTAATATAATTTAAATTATTTTGCAATTGAAAATTATAGTTTGATTATTCTATTTATTCTTTACAAGAAAATGTATATCCTATGCAACATAGAAGAATATATATCAATTAATAAATTAATTTATTATAACTGAATTGATTACTAATAGTATTGATAGTATTATATCACAACCGACACAAGCTATTGAAAAAGTATTATCTGGAGAGGAATTAACATATAATGATGGTTTACAATTATTTGAAGAAAATCTATTCATATTAGGTTCTGTTGCTGATCAAATTAGAAGAAAATCAAAAGGAAATACAGTGACTTTTGTTTCCTCATATTATTTAAATTATACTAATGTTTGTGCAGCAAGTTGTTCTTTATGTGCTTTTTATAGAAAAGGACATGAAGATGATGCTTATACATTAACTAATGAACAGATTGTTGAAAGAGCTAGAATAGCTATAGAACAGATGGGTGCTTCAGAATTACACATAGTTGGAGGATTTCATCCAAAACTTGGTTTAGAATATTACGAAAACATGATAAAGAATATAAAAAAAGAATTTCCGTTTGTAAAAGTTAAAGCTCTAACTCCTGCTGAAATTTTTTTCATATCTAAATTAACCAAAAACTCAGTTAAAGAGATTTTATTAAGATTAAAAGATTCTGGTTTGGATGCTCTTCCTGGAGGAGGAGCAGAAATTTTTAGCTCAGATATAAGGAATATTATTGTAAGAGGAAAATGCTCAGGAGAAGAATGGCTTGATACAGCTAAACAAGCTCATGAAATTGGTTTAAAAACTAATTCTACTATGCTTTTTGGACATATTGAGAAGCCAGAACATATAATCGATCATATTATAAAAATTAGAGATCTAAATAAAAAAACTCATGGTTTCAATACTTTTATCCCACTTAAGTTTAGTCTAGAGAATACTGAACTAGAGAAGAAAAAATTGATTGTTAGAGAAAGTCCATCTACTTATGACTTGAGAATAATAGCTATTGCTAGATTGTTATTAAAAGATGTTTTAGATAATATATCAGTTTATTGGGTTTCTCTAGGTAAAAAAATAGCACAAGTAGCACTTACATATGGAGGTAATGATTTAGTTGGTACAGCTTTTTCGGAAGAAATATTTCGTGCTGCGGGAAAAACTAGTGGTATATCAATACAAGAACTTGTAAATTTGATCAAGGAAATAAAAAGGGAACCTGCTCAACGAGATACTTTTTTTAATGTAATAGAAAAATACTAATAGTTATACAAATCAACAGTATCAGAAATTACAAAATCTACAATAAACTATTGTTAACTTTTTATTATAATATTCTATTTATAAATTTATGAGCATATAAAACTATATGCTCATACTATATTCTCATAAATAAATCCTGATGATGAAAGATTTCAAGAATAGTTCTGATTGTAATTTTAATTAAATAAGAATATATTTTATCTGGTTTTGTAAAGTTCTATAAATTAGGCAAAATAGATTTGAAATGGAGATATGATCTTTCTTTCAGCTGCCAATTGAAAGATTCGTTCAATAGATGTCTTTCCTCTTTCACCCATATCAACAGTGATTTCATTCACATACATTTTAACAAATTTAGATATCATATCTTTTGATTGACCTCTTCCATATTTCATTGCATACTCTAACGCTTCTTCCATGTTATTTAGACCATAAATTATAGAATTTTTAAACAAGTAGTCAAAGCGTCTAATCTGTCCTAGTGTTAATGTTTTATTATTTGCAACATTTATACCCAATGGTACAGGCAAACCGTTAGTAAGCATATTCCACCAAGATCCTAAATCTATAATTTTATGTAGATTTAATGACTTATACGTAAGTTGAATTTCATGAATTACTAAACCAGCATCAACTTGATTGTCGATAATTGCTTGAGGTATAATGTGAAAAGGTAATTCTTTTTCTTTAAAATTACCTAACAAAAGAGATAATAATAAATACGCTGAAGTCATTTTTCCAGGTATAGCTATTACCTTTTTATTTAAATCATCTTTTAAAAATTTCTCTTTTGCTACAATAATTGGACCGTAATTTATTCCAAAACTTCCTCCACTGCGAAGAATTATATAATCCTTCAGAAAAGCATAGGCATAAACAGATATAGCTGTTATGTCTAACTCGTTATTTAATGCACGTTTATTAAGCTTTTCAATATCTTCAATCACATGAGTAATATGAAATTCATTAGACTCTACATTTTCACTTGCTAACCCATAAAACATAAAAGCATCATCAGCATCTGGAGTATGCCCTAAAGTTATATCAATCATTTATAGTTATTTAGATACAATACGAACCTTTTCGTTATATTAATTAAGTGTTTGGTGAGCTATTAAATCAAAAAATGTTTCAATAATTAAAAGTAGATCAAGATTTATTTATATGAAATATATAATATAGTTATTGAATAATAAAAATTTTATTTTACAACAATTAAAATGGATATCAATATATTTTGCAATTAGTATTGTAATTTCTTTTATAATTCCATTTCCCTATTCGATAATTGTAATAATTCCAATAGTGTTATTTTTAAGCTTTTATATAAGAAGGAGAGAAATGAGAAAGTTTGGAGGAGGAGTAGAGAATTTTTCTATGTTTAATTCTAACAAGATTAACTATTATTGTATGGTATGTGGAACTAAGCATGATAATTTAATGTGTCCAAAATGCGGTTCAAAAATGAAAAAAATAGGATAACAAATATAACAAAACAATCTAATGATAGTTTCATATAGAAATTATTTCTATTAAATATACCAGTATTATTATCTAGTAATACGTTACTTAAAGCTAATATAATTTAGAATAACATGAGTAATGGTACTACAGTTGTTTAGAAAAGAAATTTATCTTCCATTTTTACTAAGTATTTCACTATTTTTAATTATTGATATTTCCTTCTATAATCATATTGCACTAGGTAAGAATGGTGATGATGATAATAGAGATAGTAAGGATAATAATGTAAAAGAGGAAGAAGAGGAAGAAGACGAAAAGGAAGAGGAGAACGAAGTGCCATTTATACTTCCATTTAATGCAGTACCATTTCCATAATTGTTGTCAAATTGAATTAGCTATTATAAGATGCAAAGAAGTTATGTATAAAATCACTTTGTAAAGTTTAATATCAGGGTTATTAGTCTTGCATTATGGGCGGGGGTCGTAGAGCCCGGCCAAATAACAAAAATTTGGAGACGCGGGACTTAAGATCTAAAAATGGGTGATCCCGTCCTTTAGAGGTTCGTGGGTTCAAATCCCACCCCCCGCATGTTAGATAAATTAATCTTTTCTAAATTCTAAAATATCTTTTATAAATAATTCATGTAATCTTATATCTGCTGAAAGTTCAGGATGAAATGAAGTTCCAATAATGTTATTTTGTTTTACAGCTACAATTTTATCATTGAGTTTAGTTAGGATAGTTACACTCTCTCCAACATTATTTACTATAGGCGATCTTATGAAAATTCCTCTAAAAGGTTCCTTACCTAAAACTGGAATTTCAAGATCTACTTCGAAAGATTCATGTTGTCTTCCGAATGCATTTCTTTCAATTACAACATCTAACATTCCAAATAATTTTTGTTTTGTCTCTCCAACAACTTTATCGTATGTTCGTTTTGATAACATGATCAAACCAGCACACGTACCTAATACAGGCATACCTTCTTTGATTTTCTTCTCTATAGTTTGAAAGACTTTACCTTGAATAGAGAGTAAACTTCCAATTACAGTACTTTCACCACCTGGTAATATTAAACCATCTAATTCTGCTATGGATTCAGAATAGCGAACCGACTCTACGGTTCCTCGTAAGTTTAGCTTCTTTAATGCTTCCTCTGTTGATAAAATATTTTCTTCTATATCTCCTTGGATTCCTAGTACTCCTACCTTAATATTGCTCAAATCATAGGACCTCTTTCTTGCATACGTAATTCAAGACTTTTAGTATCTAGACCTAATAATGATTTTTTCTCATCTACTAATTTTTGAGCTTCCATAACTATCGTAGGATCATCATAATATGTTGTAGCTAACACTATTGATTTAGCTCTTTGTTCTGGATCTTCAGCTTTAAAAATACCTGAGCCAACGAAAACACCATCACATCCTAAATTCATAACTAATGCTGCATCTGCAGGTGTTGATATCCCACCTGCAGCAAAATTTACTACTGGTAATCTAGCTAATTTAGCAGTTTCCTTAATTAATGAATAAGAAATTTTCAGTTCACGGGAAAATTTAATTAATTCTTGTTCATCTTTGTCAAAATAAAAAGATCGAAGTTTTCTGATATCATTATTCACTTGTTTAATATGTCGTACAGCTTCTGCAATATTTCCAGTTCCTGGCTCACCTTTAGTTCTAATCATAGAACTTCCTTCTTCTATTCTTCGTAGTGCCTCGCCTAGATTCTTTGCACCATTTACAAAAGGAGTAGTATAGTCCCATTTCCAGATATGATTCTCCTCATCTGCAGGTGTAAGGACTTCACTCTCATCAATCATATCAACACCTATCACTTCTAGTATTTTTGCCTCTGATATATGCCCAATCCTACATTTTGCCATAAGCGGTATTGTAATTTCATCCATTATTTCTTCAATAACTTTAATACTTGCAGTCCTAGCCACTCCTCCAGCCTTTCTAACATCATAAGGTAATTTATCTAAAACCATGACTGCGACAGCACCTGCATCTTCTGCGATTTGTGCCTGTTCTACAGTAGTAACATCCATAATAACACCATGTTTTTGCATATGAGCAAAACCTCGCTTTACTAATGTAGTTCCTTGAACTAATTGTTCATTATGTAAATTCTTAAATTTGATGCCGTTACGCTCTTCCTCTGTTGCAACAAGAGAAATTGTCATTATTTAAATTATTAAAAAGCATCTATTATAGGTTTGGTTAGTATGAAATTATATGGAAAGTTAAACAGTAACCCTATTGGACAAATAATTGGTTAAAAATACTAATTTTTCCTATAATTGGTTAATCCATAAATAGGTTGTCCATTGTAATCATTTCCTAATATTTTGGGGTCTAAAATAATACTTATTGAATTTTCTTGCAAAATTAAATAAAGACCGATATTTTTAATATTATCAGGAGTTATAATGTCTGCTCTACCTTCTATAATAGTACTATCATTTTTAGATAATTTAATAGGTGTATTACTATTTAGAACTATTAGATTGAGAATTTCATAGATATGTGGAGACATTCCATCTTTATTTATTGTAGATATTTTAGCATCAAATGATACAATATTCCCGTTTTTTACATCTAAGTTCCAACTGCCATTAAGAAGGAGTAGTTTTTTTAAATTATTAGGATTAGTGGCTGTAGTAATATTTGAATTCGAAAGTATTTGTTCTAAAGAAAAATTTGAATCGCCTTCATTAGAGATAATATCAATTAAACTATTTGTTAGAAAATCTACAAAATTTATATCTTGTTCTTTTTCTTTGCCTAAATTTAAAAAATTTTCAAAATTGTTATTATCCTTCACATGAATTTCGTCTCCTATGAAGATTAAAGAAAATATAGAACCATTTAGATAAAAGGAAGTATGAGAATTATCTCCTAAATTATTAGACAAATTTAAAATTGGAATAGATTCTCCAAAATAGAGAAATTTGAATATTACTAAAAAAACTAAAGTAATTACAAATAAAATTATAAGCCATTTCATTAAACGACTCTTTATATTTTTTAATATTATTAAATTTATATGATTATTGCTACCAATACCAAACTAAAAGATGAGTCTTATTTTTCTAATCTATTTAGCGTATTTTTAATTTCATCATTTCTCCAAACCATTTCTTGTATCTGCTCCAGACTAAAATCTTCATTCCAAGTATCTAGTGTAGTTTTTGCTATTTCGGAAGTATTATATATTATATTCCAATAAGGATGATGTTCTGCTGTAGAGTATGATAACTCTAATATTTCGTTTAAACCATTTTGAGCTTTCTTTAAAATCGAGGTATTAGATGTATATATTCCAATAAATCCAGATTCCTTATCAAATTTAGTGTTTATATCTATTCCTTCTTCTTTTAGATCTGCTATAACAGAACAAATAGCATTACAAATTTTATTATATTCTGAATCTTCAGAAATCATATTTTATATTATCTTGTGTTACTTATTTATAGATTAGAAATTATGGGAAATAGTTATGATATTATAAGATTTTAATATCAAATAATAATATATTTCTATATTATTCCTCATCCAAATTATCTATGCTTTCAAATTCATCATAACTTTCTTTCAAGTCCTCTTCAAATTCGATATCAAGTTCTTCATTAGACATAATATTTTACTTATTATAATTAAAAAATAAATCTTTTGATAATTATTAAATAATGAAATTAAATTGATATAAATAATTATTTATAAGAAGGTATATGATTATATTAAAAAATGAATACCACAATGAAAAAGCCTATTGGGGATAATGAACCTTCATGCGATTATTGTGGAAATCCCATAGAAATATGTATGTGTGTATGTCCATATTGTGGAGAAACTAATTCTTGTGAATGTTGTTTATATGACGCTGTTACTGGTGGTGGATAGTCTACTTTTAAGATATTTATTAGATAAAAGCACCATGTAAATTATAGAATGAAAGATAAAATTGTAAATGAGATCACTTGGTTAATTGGTGGAGCTCAAGGAAGTGGTGTTGATTCTGCTGCTAATATCTTTTCTAAAACTTGTGCAGAAGATGGATTTTATATTTTTGGAAAAAGAGAATACTATTCAAATATAAAAGGAGAGCATAGCTATTTCACTGTTAGAGTATCAAATAAACCAATACGATCACATAAGGAATCTGTAGATATTCTAGTATCTTTTGATGCCGAGACTGTATTTAGACATGCAAAAGATGTGTCTACTGATGGAATCATTATATTTAATTCTGAATTAATTGAAACATCAATAACTGAAATTCCGACGTTAGACTCAGACGTTCAAAGCAAGATAATGGAATATTGTAATTACAATGGTGGTGATCCATTTACAATCAAAAAATTAATAGAAAAAATACAACAAAATTCTATAAAATGTTATGGAATTCCATATCATCAATTATTAAAAAACTTTTCAGAATATACTAATAATCCTGCATTGAGTAAACTTGCAAGAATGATAAATGTTTTGGCATTATCTATATCTTTATCATTTATTAATATTAATCGTCAAGCATTATCTAGAGCAATAAAATATATATTTAGAACGAAGCCAAAAATCGCAGAAATCAACGTCGCAGCTGCAGAATATGCTTATAATTATGCTAAACAGATATTTAAGAATAATAAATTTACTTTTTATGAAAATGAAAGGGATTTTTCTGATATTATTTTGGTACAAGGAAGTCAATCATCTGCATTAGGTAAGATAGTTGCCGGATGTAGATTTCAGACATACTATCCTATAACACCTGCAAGTGAAGATAGTGAATTTTTAGAGACAAATCAAGTAATAGAACAAATAGATGGAAAGAAGGGGTCAGTATTGGTAATACAGACAGAAGATGAAATTTCTGCAATAACTATGGCTATTGGTGGTGCTTTGACTGGAACTAGAACTGCAACTGCAACCTCTGGACCTGGTTTTTCACTAATGGCAGAAGCCTTGGGATGGGCAGGTATCAATGAAGTTCCCTTAGTAGTATCACTATATCAAAGAGCAGGTCCATCAACAGGTCTTCCTACTAGACATGAGCAAGGAGATTTATTATTTGCAATTAACGCAGGTCACGGAGAATTTCCGAGGATAGTTTTCGCATCGGGGGATATTGAAGAAAGTTTTTATGATACGTTAAAAGTATTTAATTTTGCAGAGATTTTTCAATTACCGGTAATTCATTTACTAGATAAAGCAATAGCAAGTAGCGTAATGACCTGTAAAAATTTTGATCCAAATAAAATCACTATTGATAGAGGATATCTTATTAAAAAAATTGAGAATAAAGCACAAGACCAGGAAAAATTAAAACATTTTAGAAGATTTGAATTGAAAGAAAATGCAGCAATTTCTCCTCGACCACCACTTGGTACAGAGAATGGGATTTTTTGGAATACTGGTGATGAGCATGATGAAGAAGGACACATTTCAGAAGATCCTACGGTTAGAATAAAAATGATGGATAAACGTATGAGCAAACTAGATTTGATTTTACAGGAAATACAAGACGAAGACAAAGCTTTATCATATAATGGAAATTCTGAAATTGTAATTACTAGTTGGGGGTCCACAAAGGGAGCTATTCTGGACACCTTAGATGAGTTAAACAAAGAAGGAATAAAAATAAAATTTGTCCAAGTTAAATTATTAAATCCTTTTCCTCAACAATTATTAGAAAAGATGTTAAATTCAGCTAAAACAATTATTAACATAGAAATGAACTATTCATCTCAATTAGCAAAGCTTATCAAACAGAATTTGCATCGAGATGTAGATTATGAAATAGTAAAATATAATGGTAGGCCTATTTCATGTGATGAGTTGCATAGAATAATAAAGGAGATAGTGAATAATAATAATACTGATAAGAGGAGAATTGTTTTAGATTATGGCACTTAAACCGGCAGATTATAAAACAGAAGTACATAATGATTGGTGTCCAGGCTGTGGGGATTTTGGAATATTAAATGCTATACAAATGTCATTAGCTGAACTGGCAATCCCTACACATAAGGCTGCTATTTTTTCAGGTATTGGATGTTCAGGAAAAACACCTCATTTTATTCATACATATGGAATCCATACATTACATGGTAGAGTGCTTCCATTTGCTCAAGGAGCAAAACTGTGTAATCCTGAACTTGAAGTAATTGCCGTTGGTGGAGATGGAGATGGCCTTGGAATAGGTGTAGGACATTTTGTTAATTCCGGAAGAAGAAACATAGATTTGACATACATTATTTATAATAATGGGGTATATGGATTAACAAAGGGACAGGCTTCCCCCACATTAAAATTAGGTATGAAGACAAAATCATTGACTCAACCTAACGTTAATGATTCTATTAATCCAATAGCACTTGCTTTTATTTCTGGTTTTACATTTATCGCAAGAGGTTATGCATACGATATAAGACATCTTAAAGATCTTATAGTAAAGGCTGTACAACATAAAGGGTTAGCCTTTTTGGATATTCTACAACCTTGCCCAACTTATAATGATATAAATACTAAGGAGTGGTTCCAAGGACTGGACAATACTGATCAAGAAAATAGAAAAGCCACACCTCGTATATATAAATTAGACAGTTCTGGTTATAATGGAGAATTAAAGAACCCAGATCAATATTATGAAATTGCTTCAAGAGTTATCGAAAAGTCAAATGAATGGGGAGATAGAATACCTATTGGAATATTTTATCAAAATGAAAATGTTGCATCATATGACGAAAGAATTGGTATGAAAATAGATAATTATTTAAAGTATCCTCCTGCAAAACAAGAAATTATTTTAGATAAAAATAAAACAAATTCTAATATAAATGAGTTATTAAAATCACTTAAAGTTAACGCATAAATCAATCAATATATATCATCAAATACAAATAATCACATTATTTATTTATATTGCATCAATATTAATAATTAAAATTTTCCCAATCAAAAAATTTAAAATTATTAAACTTTTTCTTATGGAATAGGTAAAAATTTTAAAAAAAATTAAAATGAAAAATGAGGGATTTTTAATCCCATTTACTCCAGGCTGCCATCCACCTGTAAGTCCAAGTATTCAGCTTCGCGCCTAGTGCTGCTATTGGCACACAAAGCACGGCACCTGCGCCTGCTCCTAAGGCTACAGGACTGTTGTAGAACTTACCGACCTGAGGTTCTATAGGCGTCATATACGGGGGCAATGTAGGTCTCGGATATTTGAATGCCATTTCTAGCGGATCCTTAACTAGCAACAGGTTTATCATATTGAATACAGGCAATGACATTCCAACCAGTGTTCCACCTATTAGAATGGCTGCATGCTTGTTTCGTCGAGTAGCCCAATATGATAGGTCTAATAACATTGCAGAAGGTATCCAAACTGGTACTACTACAAAGTCATATGGATATCCTAAAGCAAACCATGCACCTTTTGCAACCCAAGTATATATTGTCATAATTGTTGCGTAATAAGTCGCCGTACCTGGAACTCCTGTGAAGAGCATATAATAAATTGCTCCTACCACAAGCATAGTAGATTGTGAAATAGAAAATACTACAAATGAAGTCCAAGCCCAATCAGTATAGAAGATATAGTCACCAGCATTGATAGTCAATAATGTACTGTTAACAGCAACGACCACTATGAAAAGATAGTGCGTTGTACGTCGTAGCCAGACCATTAACATCCTACGATTGAAAGTTGTATATAAAATTTTATTTTTTTATTGAAATAATTTGTATCCTTATCGTGTAATTATATTGTAGTTATTAAAATAAAAAAAACTTTTTAAAAAGTATTAATAGAATAAAAAAAGATTATGGACGCATTGGTCTTTCGTTTGCTACTTTTATGATAAATATTAATCCTAATACTTCTATGACGGTGAGTACAGACAATGCATACATTCCACTAGGTAATGGATAAGCCCACGGATATACAGTTACCCCAACATATATACCACCGGCAGTTGCGATCCAACATAAGATAAATCCAAGAACGTAAACTCCATTCATGTGTTCTACTCTGCGACCTATCATACGTTCAATTTCATCACGATTTCCACTGTCAACTCTTCTTCCACCGCTACTGTATCCTTTTGGTAAAGTCATTTAATAATAGTGTCTGACTCTGCCTTTTTAAATTTTGCTATTCATTTGTATAATAACAAATAGATTTAAGAGATTAATTGGCTTTAATTCCTTCCTAGTTATACTTTTGTTCTATTCTAAATAATTTTTAAAATGAATAGACAAGAAAAACAGCAAAACATATATCCATGTTATTCATCTTCCCTACTATACGAATATGATAAAAAGTGCATTAGCTGTAACTATAGCCATAGTTATTGTGATGTCTACTGCAGTAACTCTTATTCCAGTTAAGGATGCTGAGGGTCATGGTGTTCAAGCACAGCTTCAAAGCCGATTCGTAAGAATTCAAGACGAAGCTTTTTCAGCTCAAAATTTGCAAACTGGAGAGGAACTAACAGTAACTGGTACGTTACAAAGCCTTGTCAATAGACCATTAAGAGCATGGATTTCTCTCTTTAGTGAATCTACTAACGCAGGCAACAGATGGGAATTTACTTCCAGAGACCCACCAGGTAACGTATTTGTACTTGAACCTCAAGCTACAATTCCTTATACAGTAACTGCAAAAGCCCTAGAACCAGGAGTATATCACGTACATACACAGCTTAATGTTGCAACGGTAGGTCCAGGGTTAGGCCCAGGTCAAACAGTTCAAGTAACTGGTCCTGCAATATTAAAGGCAGTACCATGGGAAAATGTAATGTATCAAGTAATACTTATTGGCGCTGGACTTGGAGTAACTTTTGCAACTAGACCGTGGCAAGTTATTTAAAATAAACCACTCTTTTTTATTTTTAAAATTCAAATCCTATCCAAATACTATTTATGAAACCAATGTTTATGATGGTACTACTTAGTATTGTTTAAAAGTAACTTATGTACAAGTAACTCGTCGTATATGTATAAGTAAATGATATTGTTTAAGAATTACAATTAATCATGTTTTAAAAAGAATATCTAGTATTAAATAGTATTATATTATAAACAGAATTCAGATAACATAAAATAAAAAAAGATAAACATGGTTTGTTTATTGTTAAACAAACCATCATTAGAATGATGGTTTACCAGTGATGTTTCTCGTCTGGAATTAAACCAATCTGTTCTCTTTCAAAGTATTTTTCCAATTCTTGTGTCCAACGTTCTTTTGCAGAAGCTCCGCCTAGTCCTTTCCTTCTTAGCCAAAATGAAATTACTCCAAGCAGGAAGACCGCAAATAATATTGTACCGAAAATATACACCATAACGTCGTAGAACAATGGATCATAGTTTGGACCTACCTGTTGAATTAGACTACTAAATCCGTTACTAATCATTGCACTGAGATTGGTTATAGCACCTACTACCATATCATATAGCAATCAAAGGCTGTGATATATACATTTTGGTATTTATATTCCATTAAACTTGTAAAATAATAAGATAAAATATTTGTTGGAAAGTTGTAGAACTTGAATTAATATTATAATAATAATATTAATTCAACCATATAATAAAATAAATTATTTTTTTCAAATAAAAAAAAAGATTAGTACTTAGCTGGTTCTCTATGTCTACTTCTACTCATAGCAAAGAATGCAGCTGCAACACCACCGAATATTGCTACTAGTATCACTATAAAAATAGCAGTTTGACTAGTATCTGCACTTACCATAGATGTACCTGAACCATAAGCTCCTTCTTGTCCAGCATTAGAAACCTTTTCTTGTGCTAATTTCAATTCTTCTTCTAAATTCGAACTTCCAGTATATTGTGCTACCGCTGATTGAAGTCCAAAGAAAGTAGTTCCTATCACCATTACTATTGCTGTCGCTATCCAGATATTTGGTTTATTCATCCTAATCTTCCCTTTTAAATTCAATTATTTAACTTTTATCATATGAAATAGAATAATTAAGTAACATTTAAGATATACAATAAAAAATTAATATTAAGATGGCTCGTACTCATGCTCATACTCATGGAAAATCTCATTCAATTAGGCCGGCTACTAAAGATGCTCCTAGTTGGATTAATCAAAAACCAAAGGAAATAGTAGAACTTATTGTGAAATTATCTAATGAAGGATTATCCCCAACTGAAATTGGATTAAAACTTAGAGATGAATATGCAATTCCCATTGTTAAACCAATATTAGGAAAATCAATTACAACGATTCTAAAGGATAATAACATTAGCTCTGCAATGCCTGAAGATTTAAATAGACTATTACAGAAAGCATTAGGACTTCAAAAACATTTAAAAACTCATAATAGCGATCATAGAAACGTTCGCTCATTAGAATTGATAGAATCAAAGATTCATAGAATTTCTAAATATTACAAATACAATGGAAAAATTCCTTCAAATTGGAAATATTCTGCAGTAATAGCACAATTAGAATAAATAATAATGGTTAAAAAAGAGCTTGAAACTGCTCTTAAATTCAATGGAGAAAGAATATATTCAAATCTTGATAAAGATATTTTTCTAATTTCAAGAAGAAATTGTGATGGATTAGTTGCTGGGACAATTATATCTACAGCTTTATTAAAATTAGATACAAGATTTACTTTTAGAACAATTGATTATCTAGATCCTGATACTGTAGCAAGGATAATTTCTGAAGATCATGATTTTAATATTTTTATAGATTTAAATATAGAAGATATTGGAAAAATTAAGAATCTCAAAGACAAGTTATTAATCATAGATCATAATAATACATCTCAAAACTTAAAGGATTGTGAAGAATATTTACTAAACCCCTATCTATATGGAATAAATGGAAAAAATGAGATCTCATCAGGAGGATTAGCCTATTTAATAGCTGAAAAATTAAATAAAGGAAATAAAAAATTGTCACTTTTAGCTATAGTTTCTGCATTAGCAGAAAAACAAGATACTGGAATTAAAAAATCATTGATTGGATTGAATTCCGAAATTGCATCTGTTGCATCATCAACCGGAATTGTGAGTATTAAGACCGATTTAGTTTTTAATACTTTTGGATATAAACCAATACATGAAGCATTAGCTTATAATATTTCCCCATTTATAGAAGGTATTACATGGAACAAGGAAAATTGCTATAAAATTTTGAAAAATTCAGGGATTAATACTCATAAGAATGGCAAATTGAGAACTTTTGCAGAAATATCTGAAGAAGAAAAAAATATCATTTTAGATGCAATCACTAAATTCATTTTTCTATCAAGTAGAAATAATAGTAACAAAGAGATTATTGAGAATATTTCCAGTGAACTAATAAATCAATTATACGAATTTGTAAAAGAAGATAATAATAGTATATTACATGATGGAAGAGAATTTGCGTTTGTGATCAATGCTTGTATAAGAAATATGAAGTCTGAATTAGCAATCGGAATATGCTTGGGAGAAAGAAACAATACATTGATAGAAACTGAACTATTAACTAATACTTATAAAGCTAATATTGTTAACTCATTAGAAAAAATATTCAAAGAGAAATGGCGCTTGATTGATAATGGTTCATTTGTATTTATTAATGGAGAGGGTCTTTTAGCAGATGACAATGTAAAAGAAATTGTTGAAATTTTAAGTGAATCAATAACTTTTAGAAAAAAATGGTTTTTTTTAAGAATTTTATCAAATGATAATAATTATAAATTTTATAGTATAAAGGGTAATAATTGTGATTTAAAATTTGATATTGATTCCATATTAAAACAATTCCCCGATATTATATCTCACGTTGATAGGAATATTCCTAATATTTATACACTAAAAGTATCTTATTCAAAAATTGAAGAATTCATATCTATCATAAGAAAAGGAGTTTCAAAATATGAAAGAGAATCATCATCATCATAATTGTAGAATATTAGTTAATATTAAAATAGAGTTTGCAAAAGTAAAGGAAAGAGATGCAATCCTGGATACTTTATTGCCTGATAATATCAATTTTCCCAATGAACTTTCTATGGAAATGTCAGTAAATGATAAATCTTTGATGATCAATACATCATCTACTAAAATTGATACTATGATAAATACGATCGATGAAATACTACATCATATTTCTCTTGCTAAAAAAGTGATAAAGTATGATTGATCCAAAAAATCTAAGAGACAATCTAGACAAAATTAGAGATATGTTAGATAAAAGAAATTTAAAATTTCCTTTAAATGATTTAATAAACCTAGATAAAAAACGTCGAGAACTAATAGCAAATCTACAATTAGAGAGACACAAAAAAAATAATATTGCTAATATCATAGCTGTAAAAAAAAAGAAAAATGAAGATATTTCGACTTATATTAAGCAAATGGAAGATACTGGGAAGAGAATTAAATTACTGGAAGAAAATATCTCTTGTAATAATTCAAAATTTTATAGTTTGATAATGTTGCTTCCAAATTATGTACATGATTCCGTTCCAATTGGAAAAGACCAAACAAATAATGTCATAATTAGAACTCATGGAACAATCAAAAAATTTGATTATACAATAAGGAACCATATTGACATTGGAGAAAGCCTAAACTTAATTGATATCGAAAAAGCTGCAAAGATATCAGGATCACGATTTTATTTTTTAAAAAATGATTTAGTAAAACTAAATCATGCAATAATAAGTTTCGCTCTTGATTTTATTTCTGAGAAAGGATATACGTTATTACAACCACCATATATGATCAAAAAAAATGCAATGGAAGGAGCAGTAATTTTAGAAGATTTTAAAGATGTAATATATAAAATTCAAGATGAAGATCTCTTTCTGATTGGAACGTCTGAACATGCTATGGCTGCAATGCACATGGATCAAATATTAGAAGGCTCCCAATTACCTATAAGATATGCAGGATTTAGTCCATGTTTTAGAAAAGAAGCAGGTGCTCATGGAAAAGATATGAAAGGGATTTTCAGGGTTCACCATTTTGATAAGGTAGAACAATTTGTCTATTCTAGACCAGAAAATTCTTGGCAAGAACATGAAAGAATGCTAAACATTGCAGAAGAATTTTATAAAAAACTCGGAATACCATACAGAGTAGTCCTATTATGTTCTGCTGATTTAGGCAAAATATCAGCTAAGACATATGATATTGAAGCATGGATACCAGCCCAGAAAAATTATCGGGAGATAGTTTCATGTTCAAATTGCATTGATTATCAGGCTAGAAGATTAAGAATAAGGTTTAGAGATAAATCAAATGAAGAGACTAAATTAGTCTATACATTAAATAGCACACTTGTAGCAATTCAAAGAACGCTAGTAGCAATTTTAGAAAACTATCAAACAACTAATGGAGTAATGATTCCAGAGATTTTGCAAAGCTATATGGGAGGAATTCAAGAAATTAAATCAAAATAGACTTCTATGTATATATTTATTTGAGCTAAAGATAATTACAATAATAAAGACAATTAAATTATCTTATGAAGATAAATAAAAACCAAGAATAATAAGTTATATTTAACTAATCTCGAATAGACAAAATATTTAATTGGTTTTTTATCTTTTTAGAGAACTCATATAATTCGTCTTCTTTTGCAATATATCTGGTAGGCCATTTCCCATAAGAATTATCATTTTTAAATCTCGGAATAATATGAACATGTACATGAGGAATAATCTGATTTGCTGATTTTCCATTATTTTGTCCTATATTAAATCCATCTGCAGAAACTGCTGAAACTACTGCTTTAGCTATAATACTAACAAGAGAGTATAATTTCCCTACCTCTTCTTGAGGCATTGAAAGTAAATTATTATAATGTTTCTTTGGAATTACCAGTGTATGTCCATTACTAATTGGATATTTATCCATCAATACTAAAAAATGGTTGTTATAATAAACCGTTATTCCTTCACTAGTTCCATTAATTATTGAACAGAAAATACAATGATAGTTATCAGTATTGTTAATCATAATGACTTTTTCTATCATTACTAATATTACTTTTATTTCTTGGTATTATGAATACAGATTTACATAAGTATAAAAAATTATAGCCAATTTTAAATATAACTATTTCCTCCTATCTCTTACATAATGGCAGAAACGGTTGAGATAGAGAATTTTAATGTACTTTTTTCATTTGACTGTCCTAAATGCGAATACCATAATGAGGAAATATCTGTTGCTGATTTGACTAATGGAAGTGCAGAGTGTGGAATGTGTGAGACTATCTTTAAGTTTGAAGGAATTGATACATTAAAAATTACAGCTACTATAGAATAAACAATATTTAATCTCTATCTTATATAATTTTTAAGGAAAGACTATTAAAATAATGCTTTTGTATTCTTATTTAAATGGAATTACCTAGTAGAAAAACTCTTGAAGGACCATCTAGGGCACCTCACAGAGCAATGTATAAAGCAATGGGATTAAAAGACAAGGATTTGGATAAACCTATTATTGGTATATCTTCTACTTGCAATGAAGCCACACCATGTAATATACATTTAGGTAAACTTGCACAATTTGCAAAGAAGGGAGTATCAGATGTGAATTGTACTCCAAGAGAGTTTACTGCGATAGCAGTATCTGATGGTATAGCTATGGGCCACGAAGGTATGAAAGCATCTTTAGTTAGTAGAGAAATAATAGCAGATTCGATAGAAATTATGATGAGAGCACATCAATATGATGGTTTAGTTGGAATTTCAGGTTGTGACAAGAGCTTGCCAGGTACATTAATTGGCATGGCTAGATTAAATTTACCTTCAATTTTTGTTTATGGAGGGACAATAATGCCTGGAAATTGGCACAATAAGGATGTAACAATACAAGATGTTTATGAGGCTGTTGGTTCGTTTGACGCAGGCAAAATCAGTATAGAAGAATTAATTCAATTAGAAAATGTTGCTTGTCCATCTGCTGGCTCTTGTGGTGGAATGTATACTGCAAATACTATGGCATCTGTTAGTGAAGCTTTAGGTATGTCGTTGCCTGGTAGTGCTTCTCCTCCAGCAGAGAGCGAAAAGAGAAATGAAATGTGTTATGAAACAGGAAAGACTATTGCAACTCTTATAGAAAATAATATTACCCCAAAAGAAGTAATGACTTTCGAAGCATTTGAAAATGCAATAACTATTGCAAATGCATTAGGAGGATCGACAAATGTAGTATTACATCTATTAGCAATAGCTAAAGAAATAGGAGTAAAATTAATTTTAAAGGATTTCGAGCGAATACGAAAACGTACTCCTCATATTGTGAATATGAGACCAGGAGGATTATATGTTATGTTAGATTTGGACAAAATTGGTGGGGTGCCAATTGTATTAAAAACACTATTAAAAAATGGATTGATAAATGGAAATACATTAACAGTTACTGGCAAAACAATGGAACAAAACTTGGAGTCAATTAACGTAAATTCAAATGTTGATGAAAATATTTTGAGTCCTTATGAAAAACCAATTGAGAAAGAAGGAACAATAAAGATTTTAAAGGGATCTCTAGCACCACAAGGTGCTGTAGTAAAGATTGCCGGAATAAAGTCAACCAAGTTTGTAGGTAAAGCAAAAGTATTTGAAACTGAAGAGAATGCATTTAGGGCAATATCAAAAAATAGAATTGTTGAAGGTGATGTAGTAGTAATAAGATATGAAGGTCCTAAGGGTGGTCCTGGCATGAGAGAAATGCTAGCTGTTACTGCAGCATTAGTAGGACAGGGGCTTGGCGAAAAAGTATCTATGGTAACTGATGGAAGATTCTCAGGTGCAACCCGAGGATTTATGATAGGACATGTATCTCCTGAGGCCATGGTTGGAGGTCCTATTAGTTTGGTAAAAGATGGTGACCTCATTGATATTGATGTCAAAAAAGGAATTATTGATCTTTTGATATCGAAAGCTGAATTCAAAAGAAGGGAAAAAAAATGGAAGCCTATAAAACCACATTATAAAACTGGTGTATTGGCAAAATATGCATCTTTAGTAAATTCTGCGGCGGAAGGAGCTATAACAAGACCAATAATAGTTTATGATAAAAAAGGTCATTAATGACTTACTTTAACTATGGATATATTAAATGAAATTATAATTATAATAATAATAACAAGTTTCTTTTTTGAATACTTAGAGATAGATAAAATTACTATACATGCGAACAGTACTACTCATTCTTTAAATACTAAATAATATTATAGAGATGCAATTTTACATGCAATAACTAAATTTTGTAGTTGTAAAAATGAATGCTGAAGAAAAAGAAAATGAGAGTTATGTTTGATGAATGTGTGGTGAAACTATATCAATGTTAAAAATTAGAAAAGAAATAGAATGCTATGATAAAGTCATGGAACTACGTCCTAACTATCCTAAGATATGGTATAATTTAGGTTTAGGATATAAACAAAAGGCTAAAGAATATGTTCATAAAAGTGAAGCCATTAATAAAATCAGAAGAAAAGTAAAATGAAAGAAGATATTATTGCTAATTTATCAGATAATATGATTATGTTATCTGAAAAATTGAATGCACAAGAGAGAAAGAGAGAAAACAAAAATCAAATAGATTAAAAATATTTAAGAGAATTATTTAAAATTTTATATTCTATTCTTTTTCTTTGTTATCTTGTTACTAATGAATTATTTATTAACAAAGTTAAATATCTATTCCAATAATATTATTCACATATGAGTGATCACATTGATCATAATGAATGGAGAAATAATTCTAAGAAAGGGTTAGTTTGTGGTATAATGCTTTGTCGTAACACACCAACAAACCAATGTTCTAAGTGTTCACTTCATTATTGCTATGAACATGCCAAAACACATTTTCACAATTAATCCACAATCTATACAAAAGGAAAAAAAGAAAATAAATCTACAAAATACAGTAATAAACTTATTTTTTAACATAAAATTAATAATGAAAGTGATAACCCTACTACTATTATCGAGGAATATTATCAATACATTAGAAAGAAGGCTACAATTATCATATCTTATTGTTCTTTGGACTGTATTTGGTCTACAATACATATTATTAACAATTTAACAAAATTTTTTATTATTATTATTTTTTTTTTTGATAATAGTAAAAAAATTATAGCCCTCTTCCGAGTTAACCAAACAAGAAGGCTATGGCTAAGATGGATTATCTTGGTTTATAGATCAAACTCAAATCAATATTGTAGTATTTAATAGTTGGAAATAATTTAATTGTCATAGCATGAACGTGCTACAAGCAATGTTGTTAAGTCAGAGTATGACGCCCACACTATGCATTTATTAATCAATATGGCGATACTGCAATATAGCAAATTATAAACATTAGTTAAAATAAATAGGAGTATATGAAACAAGAATTAGAAATATTGACATATGGTAGTTCTAAGAATTTAATTTTTAGATGGTGATTCATCATATGATGTTAAAAGACTTAAATAAATTGCTCTTAATAATACTACTACTACTATCCTTACCGCTCTACTCCTTGAAGGAGTAATGGATATTCTTAATAAATATTAATATAAAAAAATGACAACAGAATTAAAATGTAAGAGTTGTAATTACAAGTTTCCAAGTAATAAAGTAGAACTGACAAATGTAGATATTACAGAAGAGTACTTTAAAATAAGTTGGAACTGTCCAAAATGCAATGCTGAAGGAGTGACATTGTTCATCAATAATACAGTCAATAGTAACAAAGACAAAAGTAAAAATAAGAAATGAGTTATACTACTCACAATATTAATTCAAAACCAAAACCTTGTGCATATGGTTGTAGTATTCAAATTTACTGGGATACTTCAGCAAATGAATATTGGAATATTTTTACAAAGAAAAAACATATTTGCCCTAACCGTAGACAGAAATCAGCAACTACTACTACTACAACAACAACAGCAATAGCAACAGCAACAGCAACAGCAGCAGCTGGAATAACTCCACCATCAACAACATCAAAACCACATTATTACAATCTTACTGTTACAAAAAGAACACCATATACTTCTTTTCCAAATCAACAACCAAAACCAAAATTGTCTAATTCATTTGAATTGCTTACTACCAGTCCAAAAGAAAATATACAAAAACAGTATGAGATGTTATCTTATATCGTAACTGAGCATGGAAGAAGAGTCCATGGCTCTCAAAGAGATATAGATTCTAAAACAGGATTGATGGACCTTCTAATATATTATGAAGTTCATCAATGTCAAAGGGAAGAAGTAAAACAAAAGTTCAATAATATTAGAAACGAAATAGTTACTAATTAAAGAAATGAATTTCTATAACGACGACAGCAGAAAAATATCAAAACCACAAAAAATTTTGATTATTATTAGTTTTATCATCATTATAATTTGGGGTATCTATTTTGTCATACATATAATTGATACAATAGAAAATAATAATCCCGTTTTAACAGTTTTATTTCTTAGTCATTATCTTCATCTGGAATGTATATAAGTAGTTGGTAAATGTGTCCGTATAATTAAAAACATCTAATATATTTGCTAGAAATCAATTGGAACCTTCAAAGAAGTTATATTATTCAATAATATTATTGTGGTATTAATTGCCAAATATCAGGAATAGCTACATGAAAGATCACATAAAATTATGGGCAACATAGAGAAATATATCATTGGAAAGTAATGGAAAGAATATTCAATGACCCAATTGATACTGTTTACGATTATGAAGAAAATTATAAAAGTTATGGTATATCTGAAGAGATAACCACTAGAAATGACTTTAATCAATATAATATTTAGTCTTCGAAGAAAGGTCTAAACTGAACATCAAAACCTGGAGAGTTATTTGCAAATTGCTTTATTGTGATCATTTTGCATATTTTGTCTTGCAACTCTGAATGTTCGATCAATTTCTTTTTACAAATCGGACACATAGGTTTATGGTTCACATAGGTGATAAGATTAACAATTATAAAAAGACATTGCCATGTTCATAAATTAAGAATCAACTCGAGTTTTCTTGATCATTGTTATTGTGAATTTTTTGTCATATTAAGAAATGTAATTATTTATAAGAGTTGTTGAATGTTATACATATTAGATGAAATCTAAAAATTTCGTAATCGTAATAAACGCAATTGCAGTTATAGCCGTAGTGTTGAATATTAATAATAGCGAAGTATCTGCCCAAAATTTAACTACAAATGCTTCATCTGGAATAACTCCATCTGTTAATAATGAAACGTATAGTTCATTAAACAATAACTATCAAAAATCACAAACTTTTACTCACGGACTAGTAGTCAAAATTGATAATACAGAATATTATTTTGATGGCCCCGCAGATGGCGCTAATGGTACAAAAGATGCACCTGGCCATTACTGGTGGCAAGATACACCTAGACATCTATATGGTCTTCATTATAATATTGGTCCCTTTGGAGAAGAAAATTGGTGGTCATCTGATGTAAAAGGTAATGAATTATTGTATGTGGTTGACGTTATAATCGCGCCTTGGACAAATATAACTGCTTATGAATTTGCTAAACAAGGTTATGTTCACTATCATGAATTAGTAAGAACTGATAATGGAGAAAAACATCCTGAATTGGTGGCTTGGTTTAAACATGTAGCAGTACCCGCAGGATTTATACTAGATAAGGGTGCAATGCCAGAAGATAAACATATAGTCGCTGCAGGAATTGATTATAGATTCTTAAACAACTACTTTATACCATATGATCCAAAAGCAGAACATGGTCATTATGAATAAAATGAGGACATAAAGAAGAAGTTAATTTTAATTTCTTTTTTTTTAAAACTAGATATTTAGTAAATTTTTAATTAATATGTATATAATATATATTTATATAAAATAATTTCCTAAACAAAGCATAATAAAAAGAATCATTGAATGGGCTCTAACCTTCATACATCAAATGAGTGTATTCTTTCTCTTATAATAGAATATAATTGAATTATAAAATTAACTAATTCTAAAGATACCAGTTGAATTGACCGCTCGTTCATTTTAATGAGTTAAATTTATAACACTAGTTCTAGAATGGGACTAGAACTCTACAATTATATTCAAGAATTTATACAATTTATACTTAAAGTTTCTGTTTTTATCTCTTTATATTTATCTATAAAAGTATAAATATTGAAATTATTGTTATACCCCTAGTTATATAGTCTATATTGAGTATAGTGAATAGATTAACGTAGTTCGATTCCATATAATAGAATAGAGGAGTTGAATATTAAAAATGTCTAATAACCAAACTATTATTATAGACAAAAATTATTATGACAAACACAATTGTAAATTTGCCTTATGTGAATCATGTTATTGGTTTGCTACTATTTTAGTAAACAAATTCAATATTAATCATTGTTATATTTGTAAAAAAAAAGATATTCATATGGAAACAATACTGATTTAAAAATAGTGTATAAAATATGAAATTGTCCTTTAACTATGGATATATTAAGTAAAATAATAATATGTGTTATGGATTGGTGTCAATGAGTACACGCTTACCAATCCATACCCAATATCTTTTGTGGGAGCTTTTATGTGAATATATAACGTCAATTATAAATTTAAGATTTTCGTCTGTTATATCTCTAAAATAATTCTATAACACATAAAAATCCTCAATCTTTTTATTTTTATATTACATTTCTGGCTAAATTTTTCTCAATGATAGTTTAGAAAATAATGACTAATAGTTTAGTTAATTGACTGTTGATAGCATACTAAGATCAAGAACACAATACAAAATAAAATGTTGACAATCCTTGCTACACCAAATACCAACAATTACATATTAATATTTTGATCTATAGAGAACATTTAGAGAAAACTTTTCTTCTATATTATATTTATATAATTGAAGGTAGTTATCATCTATTAATATAAAGAAACCTTCTATCATTGTCGTCGATGACGAACATGATCTGGTTGAACTCTTTAGCGAAATCCTAAGATCAGACGGATACAATGTTCATGCATTTACTGATCCTATCTCTGCGTTCAAACATGTTAAAGATACTCCTAAGAAATACTCTTTATTGATTACCGATTATAACATGAATAAATTGAATGGTTGTGACCTAGGAATCAAAATCAAAGAATTAAACAATAGTATCGAAGTCATTCTTATTAGCTCATATGAAAACATACAAGGTAATAGACTCGGATTTGAGCTATTAAACAAACCGATCTTAATACAGACATTGCTCAAGAAAGTTAAAACTTACATAAAATAATAATTAGTTATATCTATCCCTGCCCATGAATCTACTTACTGAACCTAAATTCTCTTCTAAAGTTACTGAAATAAGTAATAGACCGAACTTTATATTATTCAAATGATTCAATAGAATTGGTTAGAAGAAATGAAGTAATATTATAAACCTCATACCCTTTTTCAAGCAATAACAATTCAATTATTTTTTCACATAACATTAAAAAAGTAAAATGAATTTGTATATAATAGTAATAAGGTTAAGGAAATATTGTTTTTTGTTTATATCTAATAGTTACAAGATTATTATTCTGTTACCACATTATTCTGTTGCTAGGTAAATATAAACAACAACAGAAATAAAAGAATAAATTATCAAAATTTTTTGAATCTATCAACTCTTATGAATAAATTTTTTGTTAAAATATCATCATCAAAAACTGAAGTTTAACACAAGGTATGCACGCAAATGGTCGATTTTATTCTACCAGATGCAATGATTTCAAAGTTCAACTAATCAATTATGTGTAATAACAAATTAACTTCGTACTGAACTA
>DATDKD010000034.1:0-4222 GCA_036520175.1 Nitrososphaeraceae archaeon | reverse complement strand
GTTTTTGTTACTACATTCATATTGAATTAGCTAATTTCTTTTTCTTTCTAATATTCCATTGATATATCCCGTCTCAAGCATCAAAAGTGAATATAAAATATTAGCTACATGTGTCTGTACTATAGATTCTAATACTATATTGTTCTCTTCTAGACTTTTTGTCTCGGTAATATATTCTAGAACTGTTCCATTATTGTTAGAAATTTTAAATTTGAATGTTTCAATAATTTCGATTTGTTTTCCTTGTGTTATGGTATTAAAACAAATCTCCTTATTTGTTTTATCTATTACAACTTTTCTTTCTACACCTATAAAAAATTCAGGAAAAAGGATTTCTAACCGTGTATCCTTTAAAGCGCGGTAAATTATAATGGAAGGAACTCTTAATGTAAGATTTTTTGAAACTATAGACATATTTCTATTTTTTCTCCTATTACTATAAGCATAATAACAAAATTTAAATTTGTAGATTATGATTAGTAATTTTGAGTTCACTCATACTATAACATACCATCTTACATCTTAAATAGTAATAGTAATAGTAATTGGATTCAATTTTAAAATCATAATAAAACGACGAATCCATTTTTCAATTGGGGGGGTACTATTACTGGAAGCATTATGGCATACTATTATGGTTTTTTATTTACTATTATAGTAAATAGTATAATGTGGTATGTGATTTCCTATTTAGTTAGCAAATATTATTACAAATCCAAATATATCAATGATCAAAAATATCTTATTCAGTATGCCTTAAATAGAATCTGAACTTAGTTACTATTATCATTTTCAAATATTGATTTGTGCTCATTTATTTCAACTAATTTAGCAAAATTGTCTCATACCATTAAATAATTTAAAAGTCATGTTGTTTTATGACTTCTAATAATATAGATTGGAATGATGTAATAAAAAAAGAAGCAAGAGGTAATAATGATGAAGATTTTGGTGAAGTCCACGATATTCAAGGTAACTATGTACTAGTTCAAAGAGGAATGATTGATAAAGAAAAGTTTTACATTCCAAAAGATCAAGCAGAAAGTTATGATGGAGATGTTTTAAGATTTAGGATTTCCCAGGAAGACTTGGATCAATATCAGCACGAACCACCATCTATATGGGATTCTGATAGTGCTCAAGAAACACCACCTTATGAAAGGGATACTAATGAAGAAAGAATACCATTATCAGAAGAAAAATTAGATGTATCTAAAAAATCTCAAGAGAATCAAGCAAGAGTTACTAAAAAACCAGTAACTGAAAGTAAAACCGTCGAAGTTCCTCTGACAAGAGAAGAAGTAAGTATAGAAAGGAGACCTCCAAGTGGTCAAACAGAAGCAGAAACCCCAATACAATCAGAACAAGAAATAACAATACCACTAAAAAGAGAAGAAGCACAAGTCTCAAAAAAACCATATGTTAAAGAAGAGGCAGTAATAAAAAAGAAGGCGTATACGGATACTAAAGAGATAACCGAGGATGTCACATCTGAAGAATTAGATACTTCAAATGTAGATAAAGAATATTAAATCTCTATAAAATATTTATAGAAATAAAAAACAATTTTTTTATTTTGTATTTGATAATTATGATTCTAAATCTAAAATAATATAATAATGAAATAAGTAAACACTCAAAAAAAGTCTTATAAGATTTATTGTCTATAATATAACATGGACATGGATGATTTATTTGGACTCTTTTCACGACGAAGCGGACTTTCCTCTAGTGCGGCTAGTATTGGACTATCTTTGGTATCAAAGTTCTTGTTAAGAAATGCTGAACCACAAAGAGCATCAGGATTAATGTCGATGTTACCATCTAGTATAACAAATATGTTTTCAGGAGATGAAAGACAAAGATTCACTACCACTCAGGAAAATGTATCTGAAGATGAAGTTATTGATCAAATATCTCGTGAATGTTGTAATGGTGATAGAGAAAAGGGAAAGATTGCTTATAAAGAAGCAGTAAATGTGTTAAGAGAAAAAACAAGACGAAGACAACAACAGGGTCAACAACAAGAAGAAGGAGAAGGATTTTTAGATAACATATTAGGTAGCCTAAAAGGTAGAGGTGGAGGAGGAGGCGGCTTATTCTAGCCGTTTATCAATTAATATTATATTTTTAATTTTATATTATAATTGGAAAAAATTATTAATTTTGTAATTATGAAATATTAGATAGGAAAGAAATTAACATATCTTTATATAATTTCTTTTACTTGTAAGATTTAAGAGTATCATATATTTTATTTAGAAAATACAACTTTTATGAAACCAAATCTTTATAACAAATAATTTCTATAGTAAAAAATATTAAATTTACTCGATTTAATTGAATAGAAAAAAATCAATTGTTATATAAAAACGAAAATGGGATTTTTCAATAACCTGTTAGCTTTTCTTTTCTACCATCTGGGTGTTCAACACTTATTCGTTCTTTTGTAGTATCTACGTTTACCTTTTCCTCCTCTATAACTCTTCTCTTGCTTAACAAAATTTCTCCAACTTTTACCAATTTCTTGGATATAGTAATTTCCTCTGCATAGATTGGAATTAATGCTTGATCTTTATTTTTCGTTAATTCTTCATTATTACTACTACTGCTGTGTATAGTATTGTATTCGTTCTGCTGGTTATCAAAAAGCGGAACAATTTCTCCCTTTAATTGTAGTTCTTCCTCTTCTCTTACTTCTCTTTTTTTGTTTTCAATTTCTTTATTGTCATTTTGATTTTTAGCATCCTCTTTTTCCTCCTCAGTTTCATTTTCCTTATTTGACTGAACTAAATCTGATATCTTTTCTTTGATTTGAGAAATAGTTCCTTGCTTTGAATAGACATCAATTTCTTTATCATTTACAAAAACTTTTTCATATCTAACCGGTATCTTTATCTCATCATGTTCTGCCCATCTTTTTTCAATGTTTATCTCTTCAGAAAGAGTTTTTTTAGAAAGTGAATAATCTTCTGCTATCACAGGAATGACAAATTCCTCTTCAATAGATTTTTGTTGTTGAGGTTGAGAAGCTTTTTCGGAAAATCTTTTGAAGGAATTAATATCTTGTTCTTCTACTTTTATTGCTTTGTTAATAAGATGACTTGTACTTTCCTTAACTGTTTCAAATACCTCTTCTACTTTGGATATCAAAGATTCTTTATCTTTTAACATAGGTGATTTGACTATTATTCTTACTTTTTCAGATTGTGATGGAGAGACTATTAAGGGATTTCTTTCTTCTTTAAGATCATCATTTTTTTCCTGTATTATAGGATTATCATCATCCGCCGCATCTGACTTTGAATTTGGTAATTGCATTCTAATATTACCATATAAAATATAATTTAAGTAGATTATACATTCATACGTAGACAGGCATCAATTTGTAATGCATAAAAAAATTATAACAATACAATACTGCCAACTATTATATGCTTTATAGTGATTTTATTAATATGGTGTCAAAATTTGATGAAATTCCTTGGAATGAAATTATAAAAAAAGAGGCACGCGGAATTGATGATGCTGATTTTGGTAAGATCCAAAGTGTTGATCCAGAATATGTCTTAACACAAAAAGGTATAATAGATAAAGAATTTTTTTCTTTTCCAAAAAATTTAGCTCAAGGTTATGATGGTGATAGAGTATGGTTCAAAGTAACTGAAGAAGAGGCAAGAAATTCATATATGCAATCCCAAAATGTAGATCTTCTTGATCAAGGCGATTCTAGCAGTAATAACATAGAAACAGAAACTACCTATGATAATTCTTTAAGCAATACAAAAGCAGAAGAAGAAAAAATTATTCCTCTAATGGCAGAAAAATTGGATATTGCTAAAACAGAAGTTTTGGATGAGGTAATTATTACAAAAGAACCGGTTAAGGATACTAAAACAGAACAAATTCCTATTATGCATGAGGAATTGACAATAGAAATAAGACCAGTTACCAATGATCAGTCATCATTATTGTCATCTAATATTAATAATAATAATACTTCAAATGAAGAGAATGAAATATTGAAACCAGTAGAAAATAAAACTCACATAAGAATTCCTCTAAAGAGAGAAGAAGTTGAAGTTTCAAGAACCCCCTATGTTAAAGAGGAAATTGTAGTGAAGAAAAAACCAGTATCGGAAACACAAACTGTAACGGAAGAACTTGTAAGTGAAAAAATCGTTGATCCACAGATTTGATTTAATTCTATAGAAATCATTTT
>DATDKD010000033.1:0-21341 GCA_036520175.1 Nitrososphaeraceae archaeon | reverse complement strand
TAAAATTAAGAACATATTAAGCTAAACGATAATTCCAAAAATAAGTAAAAAAGAAGAATTAATAGGTTTTTATGTTTATGAAAGTTTCTTTCTTTATACTTTTTGATTATCTATTATACTTTAGTTTTATTTAATACTGTATGTACCTTGTACTCAAAACATATCTTAACAAGCATCTTAACAAATGTACAATTAGTTACATAATAATAATATTAATAATAAAAGGGGGTATCTTTTTAATATATTTTACCAAATATGAAATATTATGATTATTAAATAAGCAGTAACAAAATATTATTCGTAATAGCTAAGTAATGAAATATTTATATTCTTTAACATGATCTCATAAACTTAAGGTAATTAATTGTTAAAAGTGTCTATTAACAAGTATTCTATATCTATCAAGGTTTATTTTTATTTTCATCATCAATTTTATTGGTTTTATTATTTGAACTAGAAATTCTTATGTTATTAGCAAATTTTAGTATATATGGAGTAGCAAAAGATGTAATTATTGTCACAACACTTAGTATTGGTAATATAGATGAAGTTATTGCACCCACATCTTGTCCACCCTTTGCTATAACTAAAGACATTTCTCCTTTTGCTGTTGCCAATCCTAAACCTACTTTTAATATGTCAATATTGTCAACTTTGGATTTTGCTAATACAGCTAACACTAGAAGGAATTTTACAGCAAAAGCTGTTAGTATCAATACAATAACAGGAACTATGTATAACGGGATAAGTGAAATATTTACTAATGCTCCTATAGATACAAAGAATAATGCAGAAAATACATCTCTTAATGGTATAGTAATAACTTTCGCGACTGTTGCACTTCTCGATTCAGCCACTAAAACTCCAGCTAAAAATGCACCTATTACAACTGATAAACCTAAAATATTAGCGATGAAGGATAGACCGAAAGCAAGTCCTAATATTACTATTAAGAGAAGAGCATAATCATTTGTTTTTCCTATTTTGTCTATTAAATTAGGTAAAAATTTTGATCCAAGTATAAGTATACTTCCAATAAAAACTAATGCTATAGCTATAGATACTGATATAGGAATAATTGCAATCTCTTCAGTATCTGCTGCAACTGCTATGGATTGCAATATGGCTAAAACTGATACAGCCACAATATCTTCGACTATTAAAACTCCTAATATTAATATTGATGAGCGTTCTTTTATTTTTCCTAATTCTTCCAATACCTTGATAGTTACTACAGTACTAGTAATAGACATGGCTAATCCTAGAAACATTGAGTCAAAAATAGTAAATCCTAATCTTTGGGCAACAAAAAAAGTTATAATCATAGTTCCAATTGACTCTGTTAATCCAACTATTATTGAAATTTTACCTATTTGTTTGAGTTTTGCTATAGGAAATTCTATACCAATTACAAAGAGAAGCATTATTATACCTAACTCAGCAAATATGTTTACAGTTTCTATATCGTGAATTAAACTAAAAGGTGGAGTAAACGGGCCTATAATCATTCCTGCTATTAAATAACCAATAACCATGGATTGTTTATATTTATGAGTTAAAACTAACATTATAGCAGCAATAATCATTATAACAGCAAAATCTTGAACAATAAATTCTGAAGACGTTGATTCGGGAAGGGATAAAATACTAAATACTGAAAAAAATAAAAAAATATCCATGGCCCATTCATTATATAATCATCTAAAATAAAAATCAAGAGGGTTATAAAGAAAATCTTGTTGAGTTATTGCTCTACCACTCTTTCAATAATAATATTGAAAAATTTATTATTGATAAAAAAATATTATTTTTTTATAATACTAAAAGCAAATAATATTATTGAACAAATAAAACCTATAGATGAAATTATAGGATTGTATGAAAATAAAAATGCAGATCCTACAAATAATGCAGAGGCAAAAATACTCTTACCTAAAAATGTATAAAGCTTATCTGTTTTTTTGATATTTGTTTCTTGATTATCTAAATATGTTTTTATATTTTGAGATAAATTTACCGATGTTTCTATATTTTTTATAAATTTTTGAAAAGAATATTTTATCTCCTCAATATATGCATCATTGATTAGTCCCTCCTGTTCGAATAAATTCGATAGAACTTTTACAAATTGGAATCTTATTTTATGTTGATGATAAATCCCTTCCACAATTGAGGTCATCCTCATATATAATGCTAAATTTTTGGGTAGTCTAAATGGAAATTTACTTAACGTCTTATTTGATAAATCCATTAAAGATTTCACTTCCATTTTATCTACGTGTTTTCCATGCATCGATCTAATACTTAATTCAATAGCTTTCTCAATTATATTTCTATTAGTGGTATAATCTAATGTTCCAAGTTGATATAATACATCAACAGTTCTTACAGGATCTTTATCAATCAAACCTAGATAAAGTCTAATCAACAGTAATCTAGTTTCATTATCAAGTCTTCCAACCATTCCAAAATCGTATAGAATTACTGAACCATCATCTTTCACAGCTATATTTCCAGGATGAGGATCAGAATGAAAAATATTATTACGTAATAGCATCTTGAAAAATATATGGTGTATTAATATTACTAATTTTTGTCTATCAATACCTTTTTTATCTAATGTTTCTACATCTGTTATCTTTATTCCGGGTTCATATTCTGTAGTTATGATATGTTTAGAAGTCCTATCAAGTATTACATTAGGGATTATAATTTTTTTCTCTTTAGCTAGGTTTTTCTTAATTGCTAATAGATTCTCTGCTTCTTTTATGTAATCCATTTCTTCATAAATAGTTTCAGTAAATTGAGAAAACATTCCTTCAACTGAAAATCTTAAATTGGGATCTATAAATCTAGTAGATAAAGGGATCAATTTTTTTATTATTGAAATATCTTCTTCTACAATTCTTTCAATTCCTGGTCTTGAAATCTTTACTACTACCTCTTTTCCATTATACCTTGCATGATATACTTGTCCTAAACTAGCGCCAGAAAAAGCCTCTTTATTAAAATACTCAAATTTTTCTTCCAAATTTCCTAACTCCTCCTCAATTATTTTTTTTACTTTTTCAAAAGATTCTACAGGAACATCATCTTGTAAGGTAGCAAAGACTTCTAAATATGGTTGCGGTAATATATCAGAACGGGATGATAGCCATTGACCTAATTTTATGTATGATGGTCCCAGTTGAATAAAAATTTTTAAGGCCTGTTGTGCATGTTTTCTATATTTATTTTCATCGACATTTTTTCCTTCACGTTTTACCCATTCTTTTCTATCTCTCTTAAAATTGACTATTATTGGTAATAACTTTATTATAATTTTTATTAATTTAAGTTTTGATGCATTCTTGTTTGTCATTTCAGAAATAAATATTTAAACAATAATCAAAATTTTTTATTTTCTTAATTTTGCTTTTCTAATAAAATTATGCAAACGATATGTAGTCATATATGTTGTAGTTCCAGCTAAAATACCCGTAATAATTCCTAATGGCAATGCTTTTAATTGATTACCCTTATCTTTTTCTTTTATTTTTTTATAAAATGTTGTACCTACTTTTAGACCAATAGTACTAGCCATCATCCAGTATGTAAGGTATTCTGGAGCATCTTTTAAGAGATGTCCAAAGGGATCGATTCTTGGATCGATTCTATCCATATGTACGCTATAATAATTCTCATATTCTCTGATATGTAAATTCTTATATCTATATTGTTTTTTCGCTCCTTTTTTACTACCTAGATTTGTTTCAGTATAATCAATTATAGGTCTGACGGATTTAGGAATAAGAATATTGTCATCACCGTCAATATATTTCATCTATATTAGAATTAAACAAATATCATATAAATTAACTTAATATTTTATTTATTGAATATAGTTTAAGATAAACCTCTGATAATGTAGGAAAGTATATTTTACTTTGAATAAAAAATATTCTCAATTTATAGTTGAACCAAATGAATAAAGTTAAATTATTACATAGTAAGAGAGTCTATTCAGGAAAGATATCAATTAGAAAAGATGAATTTATTTTACAAAACAAAAAAATTCAGAAAGAGATTGTTGAACATTCTCCATCAGTAGGACTAGTTCCTATAATCGATTATTCAAATATTCTTCTAATCACCCAGTATCGACATCCAACAAAAAAGACTCTATTAGAAATACCTGCTGGAAAAATAGAAGATGGAGAAACTAAAGAGCAGGCTGCTAGAAGAGAACTATATGAAGAGACAGGTTACGCAGGTACATTATCTTTTTTGACTAAATGGTATTTAGCACCAAGCTACGATACAGAACTAATGTACATTTTTTTAGTAACAAATTTAAAAAAAGAGAGTCATAAACAAGGTAAGGATGATGATGAAAATATAAAATTAAAAAAACTAAGCCTAAAAACTGCATTAAAAAAATGTATCAATGGTGAAATTATAGATTGTAAAACGGTTGCAGCATTACTTGTTTATCAAGAATATATCAAACAAATGGTATAAAATTAATAACTATATAATGCTGTATTATTGTAAATTCAAATTCAAATAATTCGATGATATAATTAATGAATAAAATAAAATATAATCATGTAGTTAGAGTTAAGATAGCTTGTGCTATGTCACCTTTAGAATCAGTCAAGGCTTGAATAGCTTTTTCTTTTGATACATTAGCTTGCTGCATCACTAGTATTATGTCCTCTTCTTTTAACGATGGAGTCTCTCTTTGTTTTTCTTCTATATCTGTAGCAATAATTTGGAAAATTGTATTATCTTTTCCTTTCATTTCAACTACTTGCGGTTTGATTAGATACATTTCTTTAGTCTCAGTTTTTATTATTACCTCCTCAATTCCTTCCATCTCATTCATATCTAAACCCATTTTTCCAAGCATTCTTCTCATTTCTCTATTTCCCCCACGCATCATTATCTATTACCTCTAAGATCATTGATTGTTTCTACTTTTTATTCCTTCTCTAATTTTTACTGCTACACCGTAATCAAACTTTTTCATTATCTTGTTTCCACAAACAGCTTTTCCCACGGCTAACACTTCACGTCTACTATCAATGACTACTACATCTGATCCACTATTGACATTTTTTCCACACCACTTTACATGTTTACAAAATAATGATCTTCCTTCACTAATGAATGGTATTACGTCATCTTTTGCAATAATACAATTCTCTATGAATTGGGTGTATTTTATCATCATTTTTGCGCCAAATATAGTTAAAGCAAGTCCTCCATCTTTACGTAAAGTAGCAAATAAATTTGATTCTATAGAAAAATTTTTGATTCTGCCCGTTCTCTTTGAGAATTCACATCGTATTTCTGGAAATTCTTCATTTACATTTGTATCAAAAAGGACAGATATATGATTAATCAGTTTATTTCGAGGGTTTAAAGGTAAAGGTTTCAATTTTCCTGGTATCTAATAAAATGTTTCTTATAAGAAGATATTAGTATTTCTTTATTATATTACTCTCACACAATAGAAGAAAAATTAAATTTTAAAAAACAAAAGTGCCTGACTAATTTGAAAGAAGATAATAAAGATGATTACACTTTAATAAACCTCATATTTTTATTGTGGAACCTGTATTCAGCGGTAAAAATAAGCGTTAGAGATATTATAAACAATTACTTTAGAAATTTATAACTATAAACACCACATGTTAGAAAAGAAAGACTTTATTTCTTGTTTAGATATTGTTATATTATGCCCTCATTCTGTGAATTATGTGGAAATTCCATTCAAACTCCAAAAAATGTAATTATTGATGGTAGTATTTTCAACGTATGTTTATCATGCTCAAAACGTGGAAAACCATATGAACCTAATCAGCCTTCAAAAAAAATATTTCCTCAAAAAAATGGATCCATCCCTGTATCTCAAAAAAAACCAATTAAGGTTTATCCTCCCAAGATAATTCCAATTACTGATGAAAAAATATTAAGACCAGATTTTGGGAAGATCATAAGAGAAGCTAGAATGAAAAAAGGAATAACTCAGGAAAATGTAGCTAATCAACTAAGCGAAAAAATTACTTTGTACAAAAAAATAGAAACAGGTGGAATTAAACCAAATGATATATTGTCTAAAAAGCTAGAACGTTATCTAGGAATTCAATTATATGAAAATCTTGTTGAAAATAATAAAAATGAAGATGATTAGTTAATGAATTTTAAAAATGCTCTTCTAATAACATATCCTATTGAAGAATCTGTTAATGAAGCCTTATCTTTGGCTGAGACCGCTGGTTACGTAGTTAAAAAGATAGTCAAACAGAAACATATTACACAATCAAAATATGGAATTGGTAAAGGAAAAGCGTATGAGATTAAAGACCTGGTAAATAATCTGAATATTGACATAATTCTTTTTGATGAAGTATTAAAACCTACACAACAATATAATTTAGCATTTTTATGTAAAAGAGATATTATCGATAGAGAACGATTAATATTAGAAATATTCGAACGTCGAGCCAGTACATCAGAATCACGTATACAAATTAAATTAGCTCAATTAAGATATGAAATGGTTAGAATAAAAGAAAAGGTAAGACTTGCAAAAATGGGTGAACAACCAGGATTTTTTGGTTTGGGAAAATATGATGCTGATGTTTATTCATTGGATCTTAAATCACAAATGAGCGTTTTAAAGAAAAAACTAGAAAAAGAAGAAAAAAGAAGAACACTATATAGAAATCAACGTAACAGAATGGGTATTTCAACCATTTCATTGGTTGGTTATACATCATCAGGTAAAACTACACTGTTTAATTCTTTAACGGGAGAATCAAAAGAAGTAGGCAAAGAAATGTTTACTACTCTATCTACGTTTACGAGATCCTTATATATAAATTCTAATCAAAAGTTATTATTATCAGACACTGTAGGATTTGTAAATAAGTTACCAGCTTATATGATAGATGCTTTTAAATCAACTTTACATGAACTTGTTTTTTCAAAATTGATTTTGTTGGTTATAGATGTTAGTCAAACTATCAAAAATATAAGAATAAATTTGAATAGCTGTCTTCATATAATAAATGAATTACAAATTCCATCAACAAAAATATTGTATTTACTAAATAAAGTTGATTTAACTACTGTAAATGATGCCTATGAGAAAGCTAAGATGTTAGATTTAAAATATCCCAATAATATCGTTTTACCTATATCAGCAAAAACTGGCTATAATGTAAATAAAATATTGGATCTAATAGATATGCTCATTTATGGAAACAATTTAGAAATACAAAATAAGAGAGATTTATAAAATGAATATAGCAGTACTTCGAATAGGTCATAGATTAGTCAGAGATGATCGTACAACTACACATGTAGCCTTAGTTTCTCGATCTTTTGGTTGTAATATTCTATATATGACTGATGTTAATGATGATATAAAATCTACAATAGATGATGTAAATAATAGATGGGGTCAAGCATCAAATTTTAAAATTGAAATAGTCAAAGGTTGGCGAAATGTAATATTAAATTGGAAGAAAAACGGTGGTGTAGTTATACATCTTACAATGTATGGATTAAATGTAGATGATATCATTGGTAAAATTAAGGATAATAGTAGTGATATTTTAATAATAGTTGGAGCTGAAAAAGTTCCAAAGGAAATATACACACTTTCTGATTATAATATTGCTGTAGGTAATCAGCCACATTCTGAAATATCTTCGCTTGCTATTGTTTTAGATAGAATATTCGAAGGAAAACAACTCAAGTTAAATTTTGAATCAGCCAAAATGAAAATTATTCCTTCACTTCGGGAAAAACTAGTAGAAAAAAATTATTTTTGAAATAAAGAATTATAATTTTATTCATTGTTACATACCCGTTTAATAAACTATAATATTCATACAATAACTTGCCATCTAATATGAAGTCAGTTAATTTTTTAAGTTGTGATTCCATAAAAAATATAAGGTTTTGTATTAACTAACTAGTATATTGAAAAAGAATGAAGAATTAACTAAAGTTAACCATGAAAAAGATTCTTTTGTTAAACCTAGAGAAAAATGGGGTTTAGAAAAAGAAACTGATAATTTTGCTAATAAAGTTAAACTCTATCGCCAAGGAAAGTTGGCAGATGACGATTTTCGAAGATTTAGGCTTCAGCATGGAGCATATGGATCAAGATTAAGACCTGACTATAGTATGATAAGGATTAAAATTCCTAGTGGCGAAATCACTCCAGAACAACTAGAAAAGATAGCCAATTTATCTGAGGCATTTTCTATTGGATCAGCTCATGTTTCAACTAGACAAAATATCCAATTGCACTGGGTACAGTTGGAAGATGTCAGCGAAGTTATGAGAGGATTAGTAGAGGTAGGTTTAACAACTAGAGAGGCTTGTGGTAATACTGTAAGAAATGTAATGTGTAGCCACTTTGCAGGTGTTTGTCCTGACGAAGTTTTTGATGCTACTCCTTATTCAACAGCAATTGCAAAATTCCTCTTACGTAATCCAATGTCTCAGAATTTACCAAGAAAATTCAAAATTAATTTTGGATGCTGTAATAAACACGGTCTGGTAAGGATAGCTGACATTGGTTTAGTACCTGATTTAAAAGATGGAAAAAAGGGATTTAGAATTTATCTTGGCGGAGGATTAGGTGCTGCCTCGTTTATAGGTCATCTTTTAGAAGATTTCACTTTTGAAGAACAACTTTTATCAACTTGTATGGCAACTATTAGACTATTTGATAGGCTAGGAAATAGAGATAATATGGCCAGAAATAGAATGCGCTATTTAGTAAATGAAATTGGTTGGGAGAAATTTCAAAAAATGGTATTAAAGGAACGTAATATTGTAGAAATGACCATTTCTGAATTTACTAAAAACCTTTATCAAGTTCACTTTAATGATTCATATGTTCCAATAAATAAGTCAACAAAATTCAATAAACTCCCTATTGTGGAAACAAATATTTCTACTATTAGTAATGGTTACGATCGATGGTTGCATACGAACGTAGTTCCACAAAAACAAGAAGGCTATTTTACAATATTTATTACACTTGGCGCAGGTGATATAACAGCTAATCAACTAAGATCTCTAGCATCACTAATACGTAAAGTCTCATCAGAGTCTATTGCAAGAAATACTCCACAACAAAATTTTGCAATTAGATATATTTACGCCAATGATTTGCCGGACGTCTATAAAAAACTTATGGCTATTGGATTAGCTAATCCTGGAGCCCTTACAATCACATCCGCAGTAGGTTGTTCAGGTACTACCTCTTGTAATCTGGCTATAACTAATTCACATAGATTAGCTAAAGAGGTTCAAAGGACATTGTTGGAATTAGGTTTTGATGTTGATAATGATCTTCGTAATTCAACTATTAAAATAAGTGGTTGTCCGAATTCTTGTGGACAGCATGAAATTGCAACTATTGGCTTTTTTGGTGGTGCTGCAAGAATAGAAAATTCTATGGCTCCTGTGTATACTATGTTATTTGGTGGTAATGGTTATGAAGATGGAAAATTAGGTAAGGCTATTATGCGTGTTCCAGCAAAAAGAGTAATAGAGGTAATTCAAAAAATTGTAGAGCTATACAAAACTGAAAAATCCTCTTCAGAAACATTGGACATGTGGATAGACCGTATTATAAATAGTAATGGAAGTGGTAACATAAAGAATATAGATGATATAAAAACTCTTCTTACACCAGTAACTCAACTTCCTCCATTTGAAGAAGGTCAAGAATTCTATCAAGATTATGGTAATGATATTAAATTTGTCGCAAAGACTGCTAGAGGCGAATGTGCGGCTTGATTAATTTAAAGAATAAGAAAGCTCAAGGCGAACTTAAGTATGATATTCAGGCTAAGTCTAAAAATATAAATGTAAAAAGCTCGATTTTAAAGCAACAAAATCAGAAGGAAACTAACAATACAAAAACACAATTTAAAGCGAAAGGAACTATCGATAAGCTTCCTATTGTCTGTGATGTAGAAACGTTACGTGCATTGATTCGAAAAAAAGCAGTAAGAGTTGTGGACGTTCGTAGAATAGAAGATTATAAAAAAGGACATATACCTAGTGCAGTATCTTTACCTCTAGCAAATTTACTCTCAAATGATTCTCCTGAACAGATTGTCAAATTGTTAGAAAATCTTGGTATCGATGATGAAATGCCTGTAGTAGTATATGATGATACTTTTGGAGCTTTGGCAGCACGAGTTGCTTGGACATTTCAATATGTTGGTCATGAGAATACTTCACTTTTGGAAATGACCTATACAAATTGGAAAAATCTGGGTTTGGAAATTGAAAATCGTATTAATAAATTCCCAGAAACACCTCATTCTCTTAAATTAAATCAATCTATTTATGCAGATGCTACCTATGTTGAATCTATACAAAATAATCCTGATAAGGTATTAGTTGATTCTAGAGAACGGCTTAATTTTCTATCTGAACATATCCCTAGCGCTAAAAATATTCCATATACTATGTTGGGAAATGATAACCATATTTTGCGATCTGTTGATGAATTAAAACGTTTTGTTGAAAATAGAGGAATTTCTCAAGATTCGGAAGCAATTACTTATTGTGGTAGTGTAGGAACGTTATCTGGTCTTGCATTTTATGCATTAAAATTAGCAGGTATAAAAAATGTAAAATTATATTCTAAATCATTTAAAGACTGGAAATCATTAGGAAAACCAAAAATTGAATTTAAAGACGCTAATTATTGGGATTTATCAGCAGAATAATTAATAAATAAATAAAATAAAGTAAACAAATTATAAAGAATTTGTAAAATTATAATTTGATATCAAAGGATTCAGTTCTCTCATATGTATTTATTAGGAAATTGGTATTCGATTTCCCAGATTTTTGCTCGGAATTCTCAACATTATAATTCCATCAGAATAATTAGCAGTTCCAGTAATTTCTTCATCCTCATCAACTAAAAAAGGCAAAATAACTTTTTTATCTATTTTTGTAGGACGATGTTTTAAATAAACTGTACCTCGGTATTCGTTATCAGGCTTATTGGCCTTGATAGAAAGCACATTTTTATTTATTCTAAGAGTTATGTCATTTTTATTAAATCCTGGTAAATCTATAATTACAAGCAAATCATTACTATCTTCTACCATATCTACAGGAGGTAAAATAAATTCATAAAACTCCTTCGATTTATTATTAATTTCTTTCATAACTTCTTTAGCCATATATGTTGCGATACCCATAATTATTAATATGCTATTTGAATATAAATCCTTTATTTATTGTTGATTGATATAATTGTTATATTGTTTATATTTAATTTGATATAGGTTAATTTTGTGATAAAAACTGTACCTGAGATAGATTTCCAAGCTGGTATGGAATGTTATTGTACAAATTTCGCAGGTATTAAAGGAACAATAAAGGAAACTAATGAAGAATTTCAGGTATCTGAAATAATAGATTATACATTTTTAAAACCACCATATTTCTCTTCGGTTCAAAATAACGAACATAAATTTCCCCTTTATTTATTGGAAAAACATAATATTGATTCTAATCATGCGGTAATTGAAATTAAAAAACAATCAGGTTTAAAACTAAGAATAATGGGGATAAAGGATGCAAAAGCAGAAACTAGTCAATATGCTAGTTGTGAACAAACAAAGAATTTACCTAGAGATATAATAACACCTAAAACAAAATTAACCTTATTAGGTTTCCTACGTACTCCATTATCAAAATCTGCACTTATTGGAAATAGCTTCAAAATAAAAATAAATCAAACTTCTAATAATGATATACACCCCTTTTTATTAGAATTAAATAAAATTGCTAATTTCTATGGCTTACAAAGATTTGGAAGTGAAAGAATGGTAACTCATTTAGTTGGTAAAGCATTACTTGAGAGAAATTATAATAAAGCTATTGAATATCTTCTCTCTTATACTTCCAAATATGATTCCAAGTTCTCAAAGGAAATAAGAGAAAAAAGTAGGGATCCTAAGAATTATCAAAAACTGATTAAAATCTTGCCTAAAGGAATGGATTTAGAAAGACTCATGTTATATACACTTGTGAAAGGTAAAGATTCCATTGCAGTTATACGATCTATACCTATAAATATTAGAAGACTTTTTGTTCAAGCTTACCAATCTTATATTTTTAATAAATGTCTCAGTAGTGCTGTTTTGTGCACTGAAGATATCCAAAAATGTAAAGATGGAGATTTATGTTTTGAGATAGAGAAACCTCTAGTTTTTGGTAAAATTAGAAGGTTTAGAGAAGGAATAGATTCAAATAATGATGTTACTCCAGCAATTAGATTAGTAGGTTATAATTATCAACCAGGAAAAAATCGTTTTGATCATATTACTAAAAGAATTTTAACAGATGAAAATATTTCGCCAACTGCTTTTTATTTAAAAGATTTGCAAGAATTAAGCTTACAGATGGGATTCAGACAGACATCGCTATGTTGTAATGAATTTAGCCATTTCGGTATGCTTGAGCTGTCATTTAAATTACCAAAAGGATCATATGCCACAACTTTGTTACGTGAATTAATAAAACCAATAGATCCTATAAAAGCAGGGTTTTGAAAGCTTGATATAATTTTTTACTAATTAAAAGGAATGGTTAATATCCCTTTAAATTGCAATTTTAACGGATTGGAATCCAATGTTTCCACGGTGGAAGGAATAATCAATAGTCTTTCAGAATTTGAAACTAATGTTGAGAATATCCATTCTAGTATTGAAGAATTAAAGAAACGTATGCTGTCTCATTCTAATAGCGAAATAGAACAATTGCGAGAAAAGATTATTAAATTAGCAAATGAAGAAGCAAAAGGAATTTTAGACACTGCTAAGAAAGAATCTGAAGAGGAATCCCTCTTAATCCAAGAACAGGCTGAAAAAAATTATAATCTGATAAAAAATAATATTGAAAAAAATCATGATAAGGCAATCGATAAGGTAATCAGTATGATTCTAGGAAATATAGATAATGAATCTAATTTCGACAGAACCTAGATATTATAAATATTGTTCATATACATATTTCTCATTATCATCAAAAATATTTAATTAATAAAGTAGTATCATAAAATGGTGGATGAATAAAATTGGGAAAAGCTAACAAACCTCAAAGAATTTTTGGTACAGTTAGAGCTTTTTCTGAACGTGGTACAATGCTCTCTAAACATGATTTAGAATCATTTTCTGATTCCAAAACTTTAGATGAATTAGTAACTCGATTAAAAAATACATCGTATGTTGATTCTTTGAGTAAAATTCAACAACCTATAACTTCCGAAAAAATTGAAATCGCGCTAAGAGAAGATCTTTTCAATTTTCATTCTTCTATGGCAAAAATAGCTAAAGGAGATCTTATAAATGCGTATTATAAAAAATACATCCTTTGGAATCTCAAAATAATTTTAAAAAGTAAAGCTTTAGGAAAGACCTATGATGATATTTTTCCACATATAAATATGCAAGCAGAAGAACTGATCGGAAGAAGAGATATTATTGTTAAATCTCTAGTTGCAAAAGATCTCGATGAGACTGTCTCTGCTTTACAAACCTCTGAATTCGGTAATGATATTTCTTCAGCTGCTCAACTCTACAAAGAAAATAATAATATCCAAATTTTCGAGCTCTATCTTGATAAGATTTACTACAAAGGCGTGAGTAGTGCTTTTGCTAATATAGGTAAGCCTGCTGATCTTCAGCCTTTAGTTTCCCTTGATTTAGACTATTATAATGTTTTAAGCACTCTTAGGGCAAAGTATTGGAAACTTCCAGAAGAACATATTAAATCATTAAGGATAGCAACAACCTCTAGAGTAAATGAAGATATTCTAAATAAAATGATACATGCAGATAGTGTAAAACAGGCAATATCAGAATTTTCAAAAACTGTTTATAAAGATATAGTTCTTAATCAAGGAAATGAAAGTGATACCGCTATAATTTCACAAATTGAATCGAGCTTTGAAGAATTAATACATAAAAAATCAATGGCATTATATGGAAGAATATTTAGCTATGCGCCTATGACTGCAGCTATTAAACTAAAAATGACAGAAATTAAAAACCTAGTAGCTATTGCTTTTGGAATTGAACAAAAAATGGATCCCAAAAATATTAGAGATCGACTATTATTAATTTAATAGATCTCATTACTTCTCTGTAGATATTTGATAATTATTTATCTATTTATTTATTTATCTATTAGGTAATTATTTGAAAATCAATACCCTTTTTCTTCATCAAGCTAATTAAAAGTTCGCAATGTTTGGCATTTTCCAATTCTAAACTTAGATAAACACCTGCAGTTCCTGCAGATATATTTGCACTAAGCCTATCGTGAACTACCTCTACAATATTTATACTTAAATCTGAAATACCATCTACTACTGTCTTTAATGCTCCTGGTTTGTCTGGTAATTGAATAAATATTTTTAATAATCTGTTCATCTGTAAAAGACCTTTTGCTACCACTTGTCCAAGCAGATACATATCTACATTACCACCTGATAAGATTGATACTATTTTCTTATTTTTATTTTTATGTCCATTAATTAGTAAATAAGCTAGACTTGCAGCACCTGCAGGTTCTACTACTAGTTTGGATCGTTCCATTAATAAGAACATAGTTTTAACAATTGAATCATCATCAATCAATACAATATCATCCAAATATCTTTTTGCTATCTCAAAGGTTAATTTTCCTGGAGATTTCACGGATATTCCATCTGCAATTGTAAATTCTCCTTTTTTTGTTTGAAGTGACCCTTTTTCAATTGATTCTTTCATTGCTGGAAAAGATTTAGATTCTACTCCAATTATCTTGGTATTTTTTTTTTTTGATTTTATAGCAATTGCAACTCCTGCCGCTAATCCACCGCCACCCACAGGAAGATAAATTTCATCTAAATCTGGTAAGTCTTCTAATAATTCTAATCCTATTGAACCTTGTCCTGCTATTACCTCTGGGTCATCGAATGCAGGAATAATCGTCTTATTTTCATTTTGAGCTATCTCTTTAGCTGCTATCCATGCCTCGTCGTAATCAGCACCTTTAAGGATAACTTGTGCATTATACGACCTAGTAGCCGCAATCTTTGCTGGAGATGCACTCATTGGCATTACTATTGTACATGGAATTTTTCTAATAGTTGCTGCATAAGCTACACCCTGTGCATGATTCCCTGCAGAAGCAGCTATTATTCCATATTTTATTTCCTCTTCGGAGAGAGAATTTATTTTGTAAAGAGCTCCTCTTACCTTAAACGATCCAGTTTTTTGAAAAGCCTCATTTTTTAAGAAAATATTTGTACCAATTAAATTAGAAAAGGTATTTGATTTATAAAGAGGAGTCTTACCTACAAAATTGTTTAATAAGTCCCTACCTTTAATTATTTGATCATAAGTAGGTAAGTTTTTTGTTTCTAAATTTAATTCATTATTCATTATTATATCTTAGATTACATATATCAATTGTAATTATAATTTGCTATTTCTTTATACTATTTGTTATCTGCTATTATTAAATCTCTCTGGTATTACTTTTTATGTCTTCCTCAACTTTCTTATTAGCATTAGTATTAGTTCTTAATTCCTTCAGTGAGGATGCTATTTCATTTAATTTACTAGTTACAATTTCAGTTATCTCTTTGTTAAATTTTTTAGTATCAAGATATGGTTCTCGTTTTCCAGTTTTTTTATTCTTAATAGTTTCAATTTCAAAATACGATATAACTCCTTCCTCTCCTTGCATTAGTCTATTGTAGTCGATTTTAACAGGTATTATGTGATATAATTTAATAATCATATCATTTAATTCTGAAATCAATTGTTCTCTTTTATTTTCACTATCTTGAACTAAAGGAAATCGTTTTTCTAGTTTTAAAACTTTCTGTTCAAGATTGTCAATTAAATTACTATTTTCATATATTTTAGTAAATAATTCTTCAAATGATAGGTTATCTAGTCCCTGCCTTCGTAATTCCTCTTCTATTATGGCATTTCCTTTGTCCGCAAGTGAAATATAAGAATCTGATACATCGTGATTTAATTTTATCAATTCTTTCTGAATTTTTATAACTTCTTTATCTAATTTGTAATAATGCAAAGCATGAAATTGTATTCCAAAATATCCATATATGTAAAATTTATCAACATTACATGTTATTTGAAAATACAATCTATACAAATCTTCGGTTTTAGAATCCGAAATATCCGTAAAAGCCCACTCTTTTAAACTTTGTAAAATTCGCCTGAATTCATTTGTAATTTCTGTGAGATCAAAAGTTTCTGCATTTGTTATTGTACCATCTCCTAACATTACATCAACTTTTTTCATGTGCAATTTTGACTTTAAAAAATTAAAGAATTCTTCATCAATGGTTTTAACAGTTTCATTAACCCTTGTAACGAAATAATCGTTATCTTTCAGAGGTAACCTCATGTTTTCAATTATAAATTTCAATACATATAGATTTGTAATATTGTGTAATAATTATTAATTTTATTGCTAATTTAACTAAAAATTTATTATTCTATCTGTTATACATTGCTAAAAAAAACAAAACTAAAATATTAATAAAACTAAATTAAGCTATGCCAACAGCATATATTTTAGTTAATTGTACATTAGGTTCTGAGGAAAAAATTATCAGTGAATTAACAAATTTGCCAGATGTCAAAGAGGTAAGGGGAACTTATGGAGTTCATGATGTTTTCGTAAAGGTTAGATCTAATGATACAGAATCTATGAATAATACCATAACAAATAAAATAAGAAAAGTGCCTGGCATTACATCTACTGTTACTCTTGTAGTAATAGAGGAACAAGGCGGAAAAGAAAGCCTTTAACTTTGTTTTATAGTGCTTTAGTTCTTTTATCTTCTTCTTTTATCTTCTTTATTTCATAAATTATAAGTATAGTACTTATAGAAATTATTGACCATCCAATTCCTCCAACTATAATGTGATGAGTATATATCGGAAGTAAAAATGAGAGTAATGCTGTAGCTGCACCCAACCACCAACTAATTATTAAGATTTGAAGATTAATCCTTAGTACCAATTCAAATCATCCTCTTAGATCCTCATCAAATCCCTTGAAATAGCCAAGTGTTTTACCACATTTTGTGCATTTGTTATATTCGCTAAAATCAAAATCATTATACACTCTAAAGGAAAAGGAATCGTCATGCGAACAAAATATTCTTCTAAATATTTGTATTATGCTTTCCAATAATACGATATTTCTAAATTCAATGATATAATATAAATTAATGCCGTCGGTGAGATTTGAGCTCACGACAGCTCGGTCTTCAGCTTCACCCTTGAATAATTAGATAATCCATTAATCAAGTCGAGTGCTCTCCCAGGCTGAGCTACGACGGCATTGAATATTCATTTAAATTGACTCAATATATATTCTATTTTGTAGGTATTGTTATTGCTATTGCGTTATTAATAAAAAATATTCATAAAAAAAATATGTAATTTTTTACATAATCAATCTAACATAACTATTTTTCTAAAACTAAATAAAGATTAAAAATTATTTTCTAGGAGAAATCATAATGAATAATTCTCCTAACCATGAACCCAATCAGGTCATCGAAACTGCTGAAGAGAGGAAACAACGATTTCTCTTGGAATTTGATCAACCTTTCAAATGTGACAAATGCAATGAAAGGTTCAAGAAGAAGAAATATCTAAGAGAACATAAAGCTGAAGTACATTCTTACTAATTAATTAGTTAGTTAAAGTATAGAATATTATTTCTCTAAATCCAGATTTAGTTATATATGAAAATATATACTAAAACTGGAGACAAGGGATTAACAGGACTTATTGATGGAAAAAGAATTCCAAAGAGTGATATTAGAATAATTGCCTATGGCTCGATAGATGAACTGAATTCATATATCGGTTTATCAATATCTCTTTTGTCACAGCATAGAAATAATAATAATAAAAATAATCAATCTTTTTCCGATATTATACTTACGCTTAATAGAATTCAAAATGAGTTATTCATTATAGGCTCTGATTTAGCTGATCCAGACCTTTCAAAGCCTACTTCTTTAAGAGTTCAATCTCCTATGATTACAGTATTGGAAAATGATATAGATAACTATGAAAAAGAGTTATCTCCTATTACCTATTTTATTCTACCAGGTGGTTCTGTTGAATCTTCTACTCTTCATATTGCTAGAAGCATCACACGAAGAGCAGAAACTAACGTTTCAAAATTATTGTTGAAAGATACAATTAACACTCTGGTTCTCATATATTTGAATAGACTTTCGGATCTGCTTTTTGTACTAAGTAGAACAGTAAATAAAAGACTCCAAATACTGGATATAGCATGGAAATCTTAAATAACTTCTTGAATAGAAAAGGGGGAGTAGTGTCTTTAAATGGGACAAATACAAAATGTCGTAATAATAATCATTATAACAGTAATGTTAGCTATTGTTACATCAGGCTTAGCATATCTGTTTGATTTGTATTTAAATCCATTTATTATCATAGCAATGACATATTTCCATTTACTAAATGTAGAAATCTTTCAAATAATCTTGTCTGTCTTACCTCAATTTTTTATTCTTATGCTATAATAATAATAGTAATTAGATATGAATAATTTTAATTGAATTAATATCTAATTATGAATGTAAAATGAATGATTATAAATTCAGTAATCTTATAGACTATATTCTGAAGTTAAAAACTATTAAAAGGACAGGATGGATATCCAAAGCTAAAATTCTAAAAGCTGAATCGGTTGCAGACCACAGCTATTCATTAACTGCTTTGTCAATGGTTTTTTCTGATTTATTAGGTCTGGATACGGAAAAAGTAATGAAACTGTGTATAATACATGACTTGGCAGAATCCATAATAGGAGATTATATGCCGGAAGAAATTTCTATTTTTGATAAACATATCAAAGAAGATAATGCAATGAAAGTAATAATATCTTCTTTTCCAAGTAAAATAGCAATACTTTACTCAGAGCTATGGAAGGAATATACATTAAATCAAACAAAAGAAGTACATCTTGTAAAGCAACTAGATAAGATGGAGATGTACTTACAAGCTAATCAATATTTTAGAAATGGTTATTCATTTGAATTTTTATCTCAGTTTTTGAAGATCATTGGTAATATTGAAGGATCAGATTTTCAGCCTACCCTTGCAAATATACTAAAACATTTAGATAAGAATTCATAATATATACTCTTGTTATGCAATATTTCACGGCCCTCAAGTTAGGAGAGAAACGTGTTAAACAATCGCAGGATTTGTTAAACTTATATACTGGAAATGCAGCAATGCCTGCTTTAGCTCTGAAGGATACAAAAACAAATGTATGGTTTCCTGTTGGAGAAGAAAACTTAATTGCTGTATTCAAAGAAGCTAGTGGTTATGTTATTGTAATTTGCGATAAAAATGGAATAGCTAAAACTATCGCACAATGGTTTTCAGAAGAAGATAAAAATAATATTGTATCACGCATCAAGAAAGACCATAGTCTATCAGAATATACCGGGAAACTTTCTCTTCCGATTTAATTAATGCTTAATTACTTAAAATATATTTATCTATATTAAAATTTGTCGTCCTTAGATAATAATAATAATAATAATAATAATAATAGTAATAACAAGGTTAAGCAGGAAATTGAAGTTAAAGGACATCTTATAGACTCAATGATTTTAACTAGTATCTTTGATAATATAATGGATTTAAAAGGAGAATTTAGGGTACTGGAATTCACTATTGGTAAGAACAAAACTGATCCTAGTTACGCTAGACTTATTGTCGAAGGTAAAGATAAAAAACATCTTGATCAAATATTAGAATCTGTTTACAGAGCTGGCGCCCAACCGATTTTTACACAAAGTGTATTGTTAGAACCTGCCCCAAATGACATGGTCATGCCTGACTTATTTTATAGTACAACCAATAAACCAACACAGATTTTTTATGATGGTATTTGGATAGATGTCAAAAATATTATGATGGATAAGTGTATAGTTGTTGATATACATAATAAAATAGCGGAGTGTAAAATGATTAGAGATATAAAAAAAGATGATATGATTGTAATCAAAGAGAGAGGTATACGCATTATACCTGATGAACGTCCTCGTCAGGGAGTTGACATATTTCAATTCATGAGCAGCACTACTTCAAGCGAAAGACCTACTCAACATATTATTAAAAAAGTTGCATCTGATATTTATGAAGTAGCAGCAATACAAAAAGGGAAAATAGTAGTTGTGGGCGGACCAGTTATAGTTCATTCAGGAGCCTCCCAATCATTATCTAAACTAATAAAAATGGGATATATACATGGATTACTTACTGGAAATGCCTTAGCTGTTCATGATATTGAAAATGCACTTTTGGGTACTTCTTTAGGTATGAATATAGACGATGGAACTTTGGCTGTGCGTGGTCATAGGAATCATATGCAATCTATTAATGAAGTCTTTAAAGCTGGTTCCATCAAAAATATGGTAGAACAAGGCATACTAAAAAAAGGAATTATGTATGAATGTATTAAAAACGATATACCCATTGTACTATCTGGTTCAATTAGAGATGATGGTCCACTGCCAGACGTGGTTATAGATATTGTAGAAGCACAAAGAAAGTATAAAGAAGTTTTAAAAGATGCCAAAATGGTGATAATGCTTTCTTCAATGCTACATTCAATTGCTGTAGGCAATATGTTACCTTCTTATGTGAAAGTGATTGCAGTAGATATTAACCAATCGGTAGTTACCAAATTATTGGATAGAGGAACTACCCAAGCAATAGGAATTGTGACGGATGTAGGTGTATTTCTTCCAATGGTTTTGCAATATTTACAAGAAATCAATCATCACCAAGCAAAAAATAGCAATAGCTAATAATAAGTATTATATGAATAAATATTGTTGATTGTTATAATGCCTACTGGGATCTATTAGTTTAATGTACATCTATTCATAACTATTTATTAACTTCTTTCAATTCAATAATTCTTTTCCTTTTTAAATTTTATATTATTGTAAGTGGAAACAAAGAAAGAATGAATTCCATTTCGTTATGTGTCTTAGATAGGTTATATTTAAAGATTATTATATATATTTTTAATAGTTGAATTTTTTAATACCTTTTTTCTCTACATTTACTTTATTGAGTACACTATTTTACTAATAATAGAACAATAATCCTATAACTTTTAATACAAATCCAATAAATTCTATTTATAACAATATTAAATAAATTATATAATTAATCTATCTATAACTATATTAACCA
>DATDKD010000032.1:0-20731 GCA_036520175.1 Nitrososphaeraceae archaeon | reverse complement strand
TATTTGGAGAGTTAAACTATGACGAGGTTAAGAAACTACTCCTCATTTATATACTACATATAAAAGAAGCCACAATACTGGTTACATCTGTAATGCTCGTCCTTACTGAACAATAATAATAATAATAATAATAATAATAATTATCAATAAATATTAAGCAATTAATTAATTAGTAATTCTTTTTAGTAACATATAATATATTTATAATTTTAAAGAGAACAACTCACAACAAAATAGCCATATAAATATATGAATATTAACTTTATTTGTTACTACTATTTGTAATACTAATTATTTTCAATTTGTCAAGAACTTCTAAATATTTTGAAATTAGATCCAATCTTGTATTTTGAATTAGAATATCATTCTCATTCTCTAAAGTTGTTATCAAAAAGTTAATTTTGTCTGTGATTATTTTTGTATTCATTGTATTGGTGATGCTAGAGTCAAAAACAGTTGGAACTTTAAACTCCTTCTTCTTTTGTGATATAGTAGAATCTGGAATAGAATGTTGCTGCTGCTCATCCTCAATTTGTTGTTCTTGTTGTTGTTGTGTAACATCTTTATTTGTTGTCTCTTTTATTTTTCTTCCACAACTAACGCATATGGTCTCATCTTTATAACGAACCTGAACTCCTTTACATTTAGCACATGAATCGCTAAGTAAAGTACCTCCTTTTAATAACAGATCAGCAGCACTTTTAATATTAATAGTACCTTTTTTACCGTTCTCCTCATCTACAGATTTACCATTAGACATAGTATTACTATTACTATATGAAGAATAAGGAGACATTATTTAATTTTTTTTTATGTAAATGCAGTTGTTTTGTTAATTGTATTAATTGTTATTGTTATTGTTGCTACTGTTTTAATTTATATTTTAATTAATTATGAGTTAATTTATGTATGTTGTACAATTAAAGAGACACATAATCTAAAAAAATCTGATTAGTATATTATATTGGTAGCGCCAAATCCTTCTCGTATGGTTCTATTTGTACTCATATTAAAATTATAAATTTTTGATGAATAATCTTGTAACACAGGCATCATATCCTCTATAGTTTTACTCAGATAAAAACCAGGACAATCGCCAGTAAATTGAAAAGTTGCATGAACTAATGGTCTATTATTATAGGATTCCATCCATGATGCAAAAGGGTACAACCAGCATACACCAGGTTTTCCTTCTTGAATTTGACAACTACCTTGGTTATCTAAAAATCGACATTTTATAGGTTTTCCATCCTCTTCATCAGTCTCATTGACCTTTCGCTTTAATGAAATCATAGTTAGATGAGTAATTAAATTTCCATAAGAGCCCGGTTCATTCCAAGATGATATTTTTGTTTCTTTAGCCAGAAATTCATTGATAGATCTATAATTCAATTTACTTTTTAGACTATAAAGATCATCTTTAGTTAAAGGCAGTCGTCCCTGTTTTTCACAACAGTTATGACAATCAGGCCATAGACAGTTCCATAGAACAAATAGATCATCATTTGTTAGTTTTGGTATGTGAAAAATTACTTGATTTACTTTAACTGTAGTGTCTACTACATCTCTTCTTCTGCCTAGATGAAGATCATAGATAGGTTTTTCAATATTCCATTTTTTTGAGAGTTCGTCAATAGAAGATTTTATTGTTGTTGTTGTCGAATCTTCACTCTGATCCTCCTGATGATGAGGATGATGATAATGATCCTCTTGCTGCTGCATATATTTACTATAAGAAATAAAGACCTTTAAGTTTAATGATTGCTTGTTATGCTCCTGCTACTGGTGCTGTTTCTCTAGAGAATAAAAAATGTCTCTAGCATATTATATTATTAGTTGGCAAGAAGTAATCAACAAACATATCCTCCCTCCCCCCAGACCGACCACCATACATACATACAATCATAACAGTTTGGTTGCTTCTGGAACGAGCAAATATTGAGACTGAATATTAAGAATTTTATTTACAGATGATGCCAAGTTCTGTACTCTAGGTTTTTCTCCGTGGTTTATTATTACTCTTTTCAGTTTTGGTTTTAATCTACTAACATATGCGAGAAGTTGATTATAGTCACTATGGTTGCTAAATCCATGAATAGAATCAAGCTTGCATTTTAACTTTAACTGTTGCCCATTTATTGTTACTTCAGTATGTCCTGTTTGAATCTCCTTTCCAAGTGTCCCTGTTGCTTGATTTGAAATCATTATTATTTTACTAAGAGGATCATTGTGAATTTGCTTTAAAAATTTTACAGACAGACCCCCTAGCAGCATAGAAGATGGAACGAGTATTATTCCGGGTTTATCTACTTTAGATTTTGAGCTAATTAGTTTGAGATTTTTATAATTAAAAATCGAAATATTTTCATTCAAAATTTTTGTTTTAACTTCTTTTGATAAATAATCATAATATAATTCATGTATATATGTTGCTTCTAATATGGACTTGTCAACGAAGATCTCTGCCGATGGCTCTAATGAATCAAGCTCTTGATATTTTGTTAAGGTATAGATAAGCTCTTGTGACAGACCTATAATCGGAACTGGAATGAGAACTCTACCGCCCTCTCTAAGAGTTTGGTTAATGCTTTCTACCAATATTGGATCTGTCTCTTCACGTTTATGCGGTAAATCTTTACTCCCAAAAGTACCTTCAATAATAAGTGTTTCAACTCTAGGAAAATTCCAAGATGCATTTTCAAGTAAATTAGTTTTCCCAAACTTGAGATCTCCTGTATAAACTAGATTATGGTTTCCATTTCCAATATGTAAATGAATAGATGTTGATCCTAATATGTGTCCAGAATTGTATAATACAAGTTTTACATCTGGTGATATATCTGTAACCACTCCTATAGATAAAGGCATAGTATGGATTATTACATTTGTTATATCTTCTTCAGAATAGATCTCATGGTTTTTATGGTAATCAAGGAAAAGAAGGATCATTAAGGGTAATGTTGGTTCAGTACAATAAACAGGTCCTCTATACCCATATTTGAATAGAAACGGAAGAAAACCTGTATGATCGATATGAGCATGAGTGATTATAACTGCATCAATTTCATCTAAAGTGAAACCTGTCATATCAAAACGTGGGAAATAATTTATAGGTTTTTCGTCATGAGTATTTATTCCACAATCAAGTAATATTTTACTTTCTTTAGTAACAAGCAAAATACATGATCTGCCAATCTCACCAAATCCCCCCAATGTAACGATACTGGCTTCACAACTAGTGCTTAATTTTGGTCGGAAAACTTTGTCCCCAACTTCTTTATAGAATTTTATCCTATAGTCCGTGGAATTATCTAAAACTTTATCAATAAACTGAATTGTAGCAAGTTTTACTGTGGATTTTCTTAACTTAATTTTCCAGCCGGTTTCACTGACTAAATCCAATAAAAGGGTATTTTCAATTTCATTTTTCATTTCAAACGAATTACTGATATAGACTGTAAGTTCACCCAAGGCATCATCAAAAATAATTCCAGTACTTTTAACCTTGAAAGGCAGTAGACGATTCTGAATAATCTTGGTAGAATCATTTCTTGATTTGCGAATCGATTCATCGGTTCTTATTACTACTCTCTTTCTAATTGTATTGACCATATTGGAAAGGATTTGGGAGTTTTCTATCAAAAATCTAGGATTTTTGCTGTATAGTGCTATACTAGGTCCCTCATATTCTATCTTAGTTAGGCCGGATTCCTTTGGTAGGCTCTTGAGTATAGTAGCCATAATATTCTGACTAGACTGTTGTTCATTATCAAAATTAGTAAATTCCATCTTTAGTTTCCTTCAGTATAATATAGTATACCTCAATTTTCTGATTGAAATATAAATTGATTGCGATTAATTAATAGAGAATTCAGTTCTTTTTTAAGGTAAAACTAACAAAATAATATTGAAATAGTAATATATAATAAATTCAATGTAAAGAAAGGTTAGATAGTATGGATGTAGAAACCAATCGGGAAAATACAACTAGTAACAGGTCCAACGAAAATAATTCAGATAACCAAACAGGTTTCAGAAAGTTTAGATCTTTTAGAATTCCAGTTAAAGTAGGAGAGGAGTACGATGTAAAAATTGAAGCGATGAGTAAAAGAGGAGACGCGGGTGTTGCTAAGATTGAAGGAATGGTAATATTTGTAGCTAACACAAAAGAGGGTGACGAAGTTAAAATAAAAATCAACAGAGTAGGAATGGGTTATGCTATAGCAGATGTTGTCCAGCAACAATGACAATTAGTTTGGTAATAATACTACTAATAAAAAACTTGTCAAGATAATAAATTTACGAAATAAATTTATTTTATTTATATAATTAGAGTTTATTTGAATAAAGAAAGAAAGATATTTGAAATCAAATAGTCATTTGATGGAGCTTCCAAGGAAAATTCTAGTAGGAGATAATGTAATTTCAGAACTTGGAAATTTTATTATAGATATCACTAATAGAAGAATATCCACTGTAGTCATCATTAGTGGTGAAACAGTAAGAACAAAGATTGACTATAATATTAAGAAATCATTTGATAAGTCCCATATTAGAAATTACTGGTTTATTAGAAAAGATGCATCTTTTGAAACAGTAGCTAGAATCAAAATAGAGATAGAAGAATTAAAACCGGATATAATACTTGGGATTGGAGGGGGAAAATCAGTTGATGTTGGAAAGATGATTGCATATTGTATAAAAAAACCATTTATAAGTATACCAACATCTGCTTCTCATGATGGTATTTCAAGTCCATTTGTATCTTTAAAAGGGTCAAACAAACCTCATTCTATTAAAGTAAACACACCAATAGGAATCTTGGCAGATATTAAATTAATCTCTGAAGCACCTACTAGGTTATTGTCAAGTGGGTGTGGAGATTTAATCGGTAAACTCACTGCTGTAAAAGATTGGGAATTAGCAAGAGATGATAATAATGAATATTTCGGAGCCTATTCTGCTCATTTAGCAAAATTAAGTGCGGATATTATCATGAATAAATCAAAAGAATTATTACTAAATGAATATGGAGTTAGAACCATCATAGAGGCGTTAATAAGTGCAGGCGTTGCGGCAGGAATAGCTGGAAGTAGCCGTCCTTGTTCGGGATCCGAACATCTTTTCAGTCATGCTCTTGAATATATTACAGATGGTAATTGTGGTCTTCATGGAGAAAGGGTTGGACTAGGTACTATAATCATGTCCAAGCTTTATGGTATGGATTTCGAAGGAATTATAGCTGTTCTCGAAAATGTTAAAGCTCCTGTCAAAGCTAATCAAATAAATTTAACTGAAAAAGATGTTGTTCAATCATTGTTAATTGCGCAGGATTTAAGACCAGAAAGATACACTATTCTAAGTAAAACAAAACTTGATAAAAAATCAGCGTATGAATTAGCAAAATCATCAAAAGTCATTTAATAAATTAAATTAAAGTAAAGTAAAATGTAGTGTACTATACCAAAAACTATTCTCTTTATTTATTAAATAAAAAGTAATGAAATAATTTTTCCCAAGAGATTTATTCAAAAATAGTAGAAAAAAATGAAAATACTATTTATTATTTATTATTCAGTTTTGTTTTCAGATTTGGAGGCAGTTTCAGATCTGAGTGAAGTATCAGATCTAGGAGAAGTATCAGATGTTACAGTTTCGTTTGTTGTTGTTGTTGTTGTTGTGGATGATGGTGATGGTGAAGAGTCTTTCGTTTTTTGTGATAAGTATACTTCCTGAAATGTTATTTTATTTAGACCATCTACAAATTTGAAAATATCCGTAGTGACTGCCTTTTTGATTATTTGCAATCCATCCAATAAGGAAATATCTTCAGATAATTCAATTACTACTGTGTCATCATTATGCTCGATTTTTGCCTTTTCATCATCTAAGGGAAGTCGTCTTTTTAACAAATATTTGATTTTATCCTCATTTGATTCAATCTTTTTAACAACATTTACATCATAAACTAGTACTCTACTTGCAAGTCTATGATTATAATCAATCTGGACACGACCCGATCCTATATAGCGTACAATACCTGTACGATCATCCAACTCTACAACGTCACCAACCTTTATTTCGTTAGCCTTTTCACCCAATTTTCTCTGGGGGATCATTCTGACCTTATTTGTGTCCCTTTCACCAAACCCTTTATCTGGAGATATTTCAATTGAAAGTTTTTGACCTACATCAGTACTAGTCAGGGCTTCATCCAAGCCCTTTAATACCCATCCTTCTCCCACTGAAATAAGTCTTGGTTCATATTTCCTAGTAGGATCGTATAGATTGGATTTTTTTGCATCTTCTTCAATAGTTGTTTCAAAAATTTCACCATTATCTTTGATACGTGCAGTATAATCTAATAATATTAAAGATCCTTTATCAAAAGTCATAAAAACCGCTATTTATTTACCCTATATTAAGTTTGACAAAGAATAAAATAAACTGATATTATAAGTTTTTCAATTTTTCTTCCGCAACCGATAGTGCTTTGTCGTTTGTATTTACTCCAAGCATCTTCATAGCCGAATAAATTGCTGATACAGTTCGCATAACATGATATCGATTTACTTCTCCCATACTACCTATTCTAAATACCTTACCCTTGAGGTTACCAAATCCTCCTGCTATTAGGACTCTAAAATCGTCAGATAATAATGTTCTAAATCTCTTGTCATCCATTCCCTCTAGATAGTTAAAAGCGATAATAACATTACTCTTAGCATCATCTTTAGCGAAGGGAGTGAGTCCCATTGTGCTCAAACTAGAATAAAATGCATCCGCGCATTGTCTGTGTCTTTGAATTCTTTTCTCTATTCCTTCTTCTATGACAAGATTCAATGCTTCATCAAATGCATAGTATAAAGGTAATGCAGGAGTGAAGGGAGTTTCAGTATGTTCTTTATAATACTTGAAATATCTATTTAGGTTAAGATACAATATCGGTGATGGATTTGACTGCATGTATTTTTTTGTTCTTTCATTTATAGAGATTGGCGAAACTCCGGGTGGAGCAGCTAGAGCTTTTTGTGATGCTGTAATACATATATCAACATTCCATTTATCAACAGGAAGTTCATCTCCACCTAATATAGAAACAGCATCTGCGATAAAGAATGAGCCATATTTTCCACAAAGATCACCTAATTTATCCATATATCTAATAGTGGTGCCTGTAGAAGTCTCATTATAAACAGCATACAAAGCTTTAACATCATTATTAACTTCAAATGCCTCTTCAATTTTTTCAATTGGTGGATTCTCCCCAAAAGGAGCATCAATTCTAATTGCAGTACCACCCCAACTATCGATTAAATCTGCAAGTCTGGTACTAAATTCACCATTTACAGGAATAATTGCCTTATCTCCTTTTTTAATCAAATTAACTACGGAAGATTCTACAGCACCAGTTCCTGAAGTCGTTAATAAAATAATATCACCATTGGTTTCAAAAACTTTTTGAGTTTTTTCAATTATACCTCTATATAAAATTCTAAAATCTTCGCTACGATGATTGATTACAGGAGCAAGCATAGCATTCATTACACGATTTGGAACGTTAGTAGGACCAGGAAGCATTACTAAATATTCCATATTTTCAAATAAAGTCAGTATCACCGTTATTTAAAATTACTTAAATAGGGTAATGAATAATTTTATTATTCTAGATAGGAAAATTGTGTCATGTTTACATCTAGAAAAAAGAAATTATTAGAGAATGCATCTAAAATCAATTGTAAAAATATAATTTCTTTGCAACCGGAGAATATTTTTTATCTAACTGGTTTTTGGGGAGAAGGAGTACTATTGATGAATCATAATACTACAAAGTTATTTACACCAACATTAGAATATTTTCGAGCATCAGAGGATTCAAAAGAATGTGAAATTATAAAAACAGAAAAAAGAGGAAGTGATGGCGCTTTATTATCACTGATTTCAGAATTAGACAATAATTGCTTTTATTGTATAGATAATGCCAATTATAATTTAATAAATCAACTCAAAGAAAAAACCGGGAATACTAAACTAATAGTTAATGAGGATCCATTTTTTAAAACTCGAAGCATTAAAGACGAAATTGAGGTAAAATACATAAATCAGGCTGCTAATATCATAGATAAACTATATGATATCTGCTTAGAAGAAATAAAGGAAGGAGTATCAGAAAGGCAATTACAAGCAATATTAGTATATGAAACCTTCGAAAATGGTGGCGGCTTTCCTGGGTACAAATCTACACTGAATCCATTTATAATAGCAAGTGGACCAAATTCAGCATTACCTCATGCAAGCGTGTCTGATAGAAGATTTGAAAAAGGAGATTTTATCGTTGTTGATCTCACTTTAAGAGTTAACGGTTATGTAGCAGATGCCACAAGAACATTTGGTCTGACTACAATAAATCCTCAATTGAAAAAGGTCTATGAAATAGTAAAAGATGCTCAGAGACTAGGCTTGAACAAATGTAGTAACAAAATAAAAATAGGAGAAGTTGATAAAACATGCAGAGAATATATCTCTGCAAATGGATTTGTAAATGAATTTAATCATTCTACAGGCCATGGTATAGGATTAGATGTTCATGAACCACCCTGGATTCGTCCAAACAATGAAGAACTACTTATAGACAATATGACTATTACAATAGAGCCTGGGATATATCTGGAATCAAAATTTGGAGTAAGAATTGAAGATAGCATCATGATAGACAGTCAAAACAGTAGAACAGCAGGAATAATAAACTTTAATAAATTTGAGAAGGATTTAATTATTATCTAATAAAATATAACAAATATAAGACAAATTTTTATTATTATTTTGTATAATTAGATTAAATTTTGTTAATATCAAAATTTTTGGAATAATATAACAATAATAATAATTATAGTTATAATAATTATTTTAATTCTGAAATAATAATTTCAAATAATTTCTTTGCAATTGAATCCTTACTTTGAACCTTCAAATGAACTATAGATTCTTTTTGTGTCACAATAAAAACTTCATTATAATCAGAACCTATTTTAGTCTTTATTCTGCCTACATCATTTGCAACTACAATATCTGCATTACATTCTTTCAATTTTTTCTTTGCCTTATTAATTAGATAAGTATTTGAAACATCAAAATAGGCTTTAAAACCAACAAGAAATATATTTTTGTCTATTAATTTAATATCGTTAATAATTTTTTTTGTAGGCACTAGTTCCAAGTTAATTGAATGTGAAATTTGACTCGGAATTTTCTTTTTATATATTTGAAGGAGTTTGAAATCTGTTACAGCAGCTGCAAAAATAACGATATCAAACTTCTTAGAACTTATCTCTGAGATAACTTTTGTGTACATTTCATCAGATGTATTAACCTTAATGGTTTCTAAATTAGAGGAATTAGATGGATAAGAAACAGAGGAATTTCCTGCAATATGAGTAACATGGGCACCAAGTTCAAGTGATTGTTTAATTATCGCATTACCCATTTTTCCAGAACTCAGATTAGTTATAACTCTGATTGGGTCAATATATTCCATTGTACCACCTGATGTTATTAAAATGTTCTTTTCAGAAAGAACTTTTTTTTTACTCGAAGTAAAAAAATCTAAAACTGATTGTAATGCTTGCGCGGGTTGAATAATTTTAGCTTTTCCTTCGGTAATTTCGGGATCTAGAAAAATTACACCGACTTTTTTTAATTTAACTATATTTTCAATCACCAATTGATTATAGTACATTGCTTCATGCATAGCTGGTGCGATAAAGATAGGAATTTTTGATCCTAATGCTACAGACAAAATAGAGGTTATAGGAGTATCGTCTATTCCCTGTGCAAATTTACCAATAGTATTAGCTGTACAGGGATACAAAATTATTAAATCAGATTTGTTAAAATCTGCTAATTTAATATGTTCCATATCGGCTGTTAATTTGTGAACAACATCATTTCCAGTAGCCCATTTTAAATAATTTGGATGTAATAACATGGTAGCTGAATTCGAAAGTACTGGGAACACGTTCGCACCGTGTCTCATTAGTAAACGGGCAAAATCAATTGCTTTGTAGGCAGCAACACTCCCACATACACAAAGAACTATCTTTTTGTCTTTTAAAGTATCTCCCCATGTATATGTTATATCCTTTGAAGGATGTAGATCACTAGTCATTCTTTTGTCTCTCACTGATGAAGAGAGGAAGATGATATTTTTTTCTGAATTTTTTTTATTGTTTTTACTAACCGTTCATATTCTTTATCTTCTATTTTGTATGAATGTTTTTCTTCTGGAAATTTACCTGTTTTTACATCTATAACATAATTATGTATTGCATTCAGAATAACGTCTGAAAGATTAGTATAAGTTTTTACAAATCGTGGTTTGATATCATCATATAGATTTAACATATCATGCAATACCAAAACTTGTCCATCGCAGTAAGGACCAGATCCAATACCAATTGTTGGAATTTTTAAACTTTTAGAGATTAATTCTGCAACTTCTGAAGTCACCATCTCCAATACAATTGCAAAAACTCCAGCCTTTTCTAGTTCTATTGCTTCTCTTAGTAATTGAGAGCCCCTAACAGCCGTGTTGCCTTGTACTTTATATCCCTCCCACAGTTTAGTAGTTTGGGGTTTTAATCCTATGTGACCCATTACAGGAATTCCAACCTCAATAATTGCCTTAATTCTATCAATGATTTCAATTCCACCTTCAAGTTTAACTGCATCACTTCCAGATTTTATGAATCGAATAGCATTCTTAACTGCATGTTTTATGCCAATCTGATATGACCCAAAAGGCATATCAGATACAATAAGAGATCTCTTAGTACCTACATATACTGCTTTTGAAAAAATTAGCATTTCTTTCATAGATACAGGTACAGTAGAATCATAACCTAGCATAACCATGCCTCCACTGTCACCGACCAATATAATATCAATACCTGTTTTATCACATATTTTTGCACTCCAATAATCATAAGATGTAATGACAGAAATTTTTTCTTTATTTTTCATGGATACAATATCATTAACAACTAATTTCTTTACTCCAATTTTTTGATTTTTGTTGTTATTGTTGTTGTTATTGTTATTATTATTAGTCTTAGTCATTATTGCTCACATTTCCATCTACGTATTATATTTAATGAATTATCAATATTATATTTATTATTAAAATTATTCAATATTTTTAATAGAGAGTTCTGACTGATTTGTTTCAATTGTTTTGAAGTTTTAACCAATTCGGGAATAGCCCTTACAATATTGTCTATTATACTTATTGTGGCGTTCTGTGCCGTTCGTGAAAGAGGATTCAGATCGACTGTAATTACTTTTTTTTGCATATTAATTAATGCCTTTGTACGGTCACCGTCTTCTAATGGTACAAAAACTACATCAGCGAGAAATATTCCTTCCGGATCAACATGTCGCCTATTACTAGTTAGCTCTGGTATTTTTACAAATTCTTTTTCACCCACTCCAAGAACAATGTTCGCACCATTTTTTTTTAGAGTTTCTGCGATTAAATTTTCTCGTTTTTTATCTCTGTAGAATAGATTAACTTCTATTGTTGATTTAGTTTCATTGGCTAGATCAACGATGTCTCTAGGACATAATGCTGCTGTATTTCCATTTACAGATATTACAGGTCTCTTCGCAAGTAACAATAAACTTGATGCTGCTTTAATTGCATCAAACGCAAAATTAGAAGTTTTTTCACCAATAAGATAATCGAATGCTTCTCCTCTACCATGAGCTATTAACCCTTCACTAACGACCATACCAGATTTGAAACCATTAGCAAGTAATTGTCTTATTGCAAGAGATTTTGCTCTTGGATGATTGGACGGTATATGATTTGTTTCAATCAAAACTTTCTATCAACGCTCCTTGATTATCAATATCTGAAACTATCAAAGTGCCCGGAAACTTCTTCAACATTGAGGTAACTGGATAAATGTCGTTAGGAGAAACTAATGTAAAAATTGTTTCTCCAAACATACCTATACTACATTCTACACCGAAATTGTTTAATTCTTCTATTGGTTTTGCACATAATCCTTTTGTCAATCCTAAGAAATCTGCGAACTCATGAGACATCCTTAAAAAGGAATTAACATCTTTTGATAATAATAATCGTTCGACCATCTTTTGACCAAGAATGTTAGCATTATTTGAATAATTAGAAAGAATTTGTTTTGTAGATAGCGGACCAATACAAAGAATAATCGCTTTATAATTATTTAATTCGATTTTAGTTACTTTACCTATTCCAGGAGCGCCAAAACTAGTCCTAATTTCTAATCCACCATAAAATTCTGAGATTACAGTACCCAAACCTGTATTGCATGCAATTTCTGCTATATGTGCAATTTGAGCGGCTTGTTCCCTTCCGAATTTTATATCAAGAGATTTATTCAAAGCATAAGAAAGGCTCAAAGCAGCTGCACCACTTGTTCCTAATCCATAACCAATAGGAATATCTATAAAGTGATTTATTTTTATATAATAGGAAAAATCAAATTTTTCAAGATAATACTGCGTTACCCATTCTGATACTTCCGCATTAGTTGTTAATGAATTATTAATATAGATCTGATACCATTTCTTCTTAGATTTGTAAAGTTCTACTAATGTGGTTACTCCTCTTTTAAAAGAAAAACCAGCGCCTTTAGATCCATAGAAAAGAGGATTTGTATTTTGGTTTTTATTATTTGGTTTTTCAAAAAAGCCGGTAATATGACCAGGACTGAATGCTGTACATCTAGCAACAAGGTCTCCAATTTCAGAAGAGGTCATAGACTTAAAGTAAATATAACATGAAAATATAAAAATATCGATACCAACCTAGAATATAAAAACTATTTTAATATATGTTGATTTTTATATAAGGTAGTTAAATTGTCTATTATATGGTAAACTTTAATTTATGGTAATTTACTCCTTGTTGTTGTTGTTGTTGTTGTTGTAATCGCTTTCTTTATTCATTTAAATCATAGGAATAGATTTTTAAATTTTTAATAGAAAGAATTTTTATAGGAAAAAGAGAATATAGCAGAAAGAGGAGGAAACTATTGTCCAAGGATATAGAAATTATTTGTATTGGCAATGAAATATTGAACGGAACTACAATCGAAAAAAATTCATCGTGGCTAACAACAAGAATAAGAAGAATAGGAGGTAACGTATCTAGAATAACCATAATTCGAGATGACTCTAAGGAGATTGAGTTAACAATAAATGAAGCCTTAAGCCGTCATCCTAAATGGATATTAACCTCTGGTGGTCTTGGTCCGACATATGATGATATTACCATTGAATCAATTGGAAGAGCACTGAAAAGGAAATTCATATTTGATCCTATTGCATTAGCAATTCTGAAGAAAAATTATTTTAAGCGCGGCATAAAGAAATTAAATAAATATCAATTAAAGATGTCTTTTGTACCAGAAAATTCACAAATAATAGATAATTTAATAGGTACCGCCCCATCAGTCTTAATTAGACATGGAGAAACAAAAATAATTTGTTTGCCTGGTGTACCAATAGAATTAAGACACATTTTTAAATCGAATATATTAAGAATGATAATAGATGATTACAAGGGCATCTTTTTCAAAGAACAATTTGTAAAGACAATAAAAATCAGAGAGAGTCAGATTGCAAAATTTTTAGAAACAATTACTAAGAAATACGATGAAAAGGAATACGATTTTTATATTAAAACACATGCAAAAAATCCAACTTCACTAATACCAAAAATAAATATTTACGTTTCTATTAAAGGCTATGATGAAAAAATGGTGAATATTAAATTTGAGAACATAATAAATAAAATTAAAAAAGAAATATACAGGTTAAATGGCGAAATTTTGTAATTAATTAATTAATGAATAGCGAGAAAAGTATTTGTAGAAATAAAGGGACGTAAAGAGTCTTCTATAGTAGCATATATCTTTAGAGTAACAGGTCCTAAAGGAATTTTATCCGTTTCCTCTTTTAGTAAATTAATTTTAAAATATCCTAATTTATTGTGTATTGGTAATGCTTTTCCATGTGAAATAATATTTCCATTATAATCAGTTAGGAAGAATTCTGCCGTTACAGACGATGAATTTGTTATAATCATTGGAATATTATCTACTAGAATCTGAAATTCAAATATTTTTTCTTCTCCGATCTTTATAAACTTAGAGAAATTCACAGACGCTACTTGAATGGATTTAGGGTTTACAAAGTTTGACCAATAATCTCTTTCAAAAGGATAGGAAGAATCATTAAATCTTTTAATATCTATGATCCTTCCTGATGGATTATATCTATCCAAATAGAAGGCACCATTACTTATTAGTGCGTGATTATGTTTTTCTATCCAATCTATGCTAGCCTCATACCTATCTTTTGCTTCTTCTAGACTTACGATACCCTTGAGAGGAGAAGGAATAAAGTCTTCATTCTTCATCTTAATGAGCTCTTTTTTTATTAAATTAGCATGCTCCGGAATTATTAACGATAACCATTCTGCATTCTTTGTAGTTGATTGGGATTTAGAGAAAGAAAGATCATTTGATAAAACTAATCTTTCGGAAGCTGCAGTTATCTCCCAAGGTTCTTGAGCCCACACCCCTGCACTTGCAGCTATTTCTTTATTATCATAATGCCACTGATCCAAATATGATTCTACAATATCATCGTTTTCAGAGATAAATCTAATTCCTTTAAAATAAGGTAACCCAAGCTCCACTCTAGAAGTATATTCTGGATCAACAGTAAGATCACTCTCTCCACTATTTGCACCCCATTCGTACATAAAATATAAAGAGTATAATAAGTCAGATTTATCCATGGGGATTCCATTATGCCAGTTGGAGTATAAAATTTTATATGTGACTTTACTTAATGATGTGGAATTCTTTTCTACAGGTACCCATTCTCCTAATGTAGTATTCCATAAAATGGTATCAGGATGAATTGGTATTCTCTCATGAGGACCATTAGTTGTTGAATTTAGAATTTGATTTCTCATTGAAATAACTTCTCCTGTAAATGGATGCCTAAGAGTAGGACTATCTGCAATATTCGAGTAGATATTTATGCTATAAGCGTCACTAAATCCACCTACATTGTTCCATGCACCTTGATAAATTTGTTTAACTCCTACTTTTAGAGAATTACCTCTTTCAGATTTTGCGTTTAGTAATGAATATTTACTGGTAATACCAGCTCCATAATCATTTACTAGACCCGTTACAGAAGAAGAAACCGCATACGGATCAATATTCTTAACTAAAAAAATGCGTACGGATTCTTCAATTCCCATTTTGGTTGCCTTGTTAACTAAATTATTTCTTTCATCTTTAGAGCTAAAATTCGAGAAGACTAATTTTTGAGTTATTTTATCCAATGTAGAATTCTGATATTGCCAAAATCCAGGATTTTGATTTCCTGGCATGTTAGCATACCATGGGGAATACATTTGAGCAAGGAGTGCATCATTATACTTAATAAAAGACGTGGATCCAGCAAATGCTTCCGTATATACATGCCATAAAAATTTTTGTGGATCCGATCCTTGGGTAAGGGTAACAGCTTTATTTAGGTCGCTATAATCCTTTATAATTGTAAAACCCAATTGTTCAAGTTCTGAAGAAACTAATTCTCCAAGAATTTTCCTTTGAAGATCATCGCTTCTTATTAAAATTTTTAATTTAATAGGTTTGTCATTAAAATACCATTTGTCGTTTTTTAATTGAGCACCATGTGCTAGCAAAGTTTTATTAATTTGTTTGAATGCATAATCTGGATCGTAATGGAAGCCAAATGATTCAACAGTGTCCATTACCACAGGATAATCAGGTGAGAAAAGACCAAAAGGATCAGCCATTGGAATTCCATAACCATGTAATACCTCATTTGAAATAAAATTTCGGTTTATTAAAAAATTTATAGCAAATCTAATATCACGAAATTCGAAGGGATTTATGGTATCATTATTTGATGATGGAGAAGGATTTAACAAAATTCCAAATGAACCTCCAATTTTATCAAATAGTTTGATACTAATATCGTTTTTTATATCTGAAACCAAGTCAAGAGGAATACGAAAAAAATATGTATCCAGATTTTTAGATCTTATTTCCTCAATAGCAACATTTTCATCCAAGTAATGGATAAATCTTACATTCTCAATATTAGAATAGTTTTGTTTTTTTGATTCTTCTTGAGTCGAAAATACGAAAGATACCTGAAAGACCAGGAAGAAAAAAAAGGAGAAGAGAATGATACAGAAGAAATTAGTAAATCTACTCATAATTAATCTTCATTATAAAACGGGTTTACTTACAATAACAAAAAATTATTCTTTATATCTAATTAAAAAATTAGTTAAAGTTTGAGATGAGTTTTTAATCCTTTATAGCGATTCCTAATAGTTACTTCGGTAACTCCTGCTGCCTCTGCTACATCCTTTTGTGTCTTATTTTCTCCATTCATAACGCATGCAACATATAATGCAGCTGCTGCTAGACCCATTGGATCTTTCCCTGCTGAAATTTTACCTTCCTCTGCTTTTTTAAGAATTTCTAGGGCTTTGCGTTTAGTTTTTTCAGACAATCCTGCTTTGCTCGCAATTCTTGCAACACATTTTACTGGATCTACAACTGGCATTCTTAGATCAAGCTCTCTAATTAAAAGTCTATAACAACGTGCAACATCCTTTTTCTTGATATTACTTGCATTTGCTATATCTTTTAGGGTTCTGGGTGTTTCTGTATCCCTACAGGCAGCATATAATGCAGCTGCAACGAGAGCAGAAATAGATCTGCCTCTTACTAATCCTTTTTCTAACGCTTTTCTATAGATATATGCAGCCTTTTCTATTACTGCATCTCCAACTGCGAGTTTATCTTTTAGCCTATCCAATTCACTAAAAGCTTGTCTAAAATTACGATCAACAGGTTCATGAACCTGACTTCTGCTATCCCATGTTCTAAGCCTTTCAATAGTGCTTTTCATGGAAGAGGAAAGTGGTTTACCAGAAGCATCTTTGTCTACAGGTCCTATAATGGTTGCTAAGCCCATATCATGCATAGCTAAAGAAGTAGGAATTCCTGCACGGCTTCTATCTTCGTGTTCTTCTTTCGAGAATGCTCTCCATTCTGGTCCAGTTTCCTCTATTCTTTCATTAATTACAAAACCACAATTTCCACAAAACATTTCACCCGTAGAATTGTCAGTCACCATCGGACCTTTGCCACATCTCGGGCACCGATCGCCAAAAAGCGATATATCTTTAACCATTCATTTCACCACAAAACTTTTTAATAACTAAATCCGTACTATTTATGTTTTATTCTAACATATAAATATTGCCCTTTCAATACGAAGGAGAATCAATATTCTATTAGATTTATTCGAATAAGATCCTAAATGTCTTATATTTACGCAAATAATCTTTATTGTACTTCTATTGCTTCTTGGTTAAATCCTTTTTTTACTAAATAGCTTTTAACATCTTCACGATGGTCACCTTGTAACATAATAAAACCATCTTTAGCAGTTCCACCACACGCAAATTGGCTTTTAAGCTCTTTAACAATATTATGCATATTGGTTACTTTAGGATCTATCCCTTCTATCATAGTTGTAGTTTTTGAAAATCTCCGAGTTTCAAGGCGGATTATTATTCTTGTCTCTTCTTTTTCTAGTTCACCACAAGGACATAAATCATCAGGTAATCCACATTTTTTACATATAACCGCCATAATATATTTATCTATACTTTTCCTAACTTCTTATTAAGCCTTACCCAGTACCTTTACAAAGATTTTATAAAAATAAAATCTGTCTGAGTGCAGTAAACGATAGCTATTTAAGTAGTAATGTTTTATGTTTTATGAATTGAGCAGCAAAAAGAAAAACGCACCATTACCAGCTTCTAGTGCGGGTTTACTAAGATTCTTTGAGGATGAAACTAAAGGAGTAAAAGTGAAACCTGAAATTGTTCTTGGAGTTACAGGAGCTTTAATTGGAATCTCCATCATGATTAGAGTCATATTTCCAGTTCTCGGAGCATAACAGTTCAATAGCATGAGATGGAAAATGGCCATGACAGTGTATCTAATATTCACAGAAGATGGTCTCTAACTCGGCTAAATTTTTCATCATATAAAATTTCTTTAACAATATCCCTAATTAGTTCTTTAATTATAATCTTAATTTTTGATCATTTCTATTTACTAGTAAATTTAATACAATTAGCTGTATTTACAATAACAGGAATATCTTTTCTAATCTTCAGTTATTTCTTAGATCTTTTTTTGTTAAGAAAAACACCAGTTAATAAACTGTCCAAGATTCTCCATGTTTCAGCTTTTTCGAGTTTACTATGGTTACTCATAGTTATCCTTGGATACCTTACTTTTATTATTTTTCAGAAAGATCTTCCTTCTAAGGAATATCTACTTGAGGGAATGATGTTAGCGATCGGGCTAAGAATAGGAATATTTACTTCAGTTTTTGGTGCTAATTTACTACAAGCAATAAAAACTGCAATAATTCAGCCTATAGTTTTTCTATTTTTAATTATTCCTTCCTCTACATTTATCGAAATCTTTTCCGATGTTGTAGCAATTTCTTTTGGTTTAATTTTAATAGGATTAGGTATAGGATGGACGATACTTGCTGATAGATCAGGAAGGCCAAATTTACAAAGTACTTTTGCCCTTCTCCAGGCATTCCTTTCAGCATGGACAGAAAACAAGGTAGAAAATATAGAAAAAATTTTGTTATCCAAGTCTAAAAATGAATTGGTTGGTACATTTATTGTTAAATTTACTAACAAACATCATAACCTTTATTGGGTTTTACCCAATATTCATCCCGGTCCTTTTAAAGAAATTGGTGGAAGTAATCTTCCTTATCAAATATATAACTATTTTTCTCAAAAAGCAGTGGTATTCCACAGTCCTTCTGACCACTCCCTGAACATTCCATCTAAAGGTGAGGTCCTAGAATACCTAAAGTCACTATCTAATACACAAAAGACCCTAGATTATGGAAGTACCTGTTCAATACCTATTCAAATAAAAAATAAAAAAGCTACGGTTACAGGAATAATCTTTGACAATACTCCTATTCTAATGCTATCATTTGCTCCTTATGGTATGGAAGATATTCCAGAAGAGGTTAGTAAAGAATTGGAAACATATTCAAAAAATGAAGGATTTAAGAGACTTTTTATAATAGATAGTCATAATGCCATGGGAAAAAAAATTGGAAAAAGTGAAAATGAAGAGTTATTAGCAGCAGGAAAAACATGTCTAAAGATCTTAAAAAAATCCCCACAATATAGTTTTAAAATTGGCTTATCAAATACAAACGAGATTAAAAATCGTATAGTCTTCGGAGACGACATTGGAAAAAGTGGTCTTTCTATAATCCTTATTGATGTAAACAAAAATGATGACAATAACAGTAATCACAATAATCAATATGTAATAGGTTGGGCTGATTCTAATAATATGAAAAGTGGATTAAGAGAATATATTATAAAATTTTTAGAGCAAAAAGGAATAAGAATGTTAGAAATTTGCTCATCAGATACACATGAGAACTCGGGATTTAGAACCTCCGAAGGATATTATCCGTTTGGTCACATAACGAAATTTGAAACAATAGCAGATCATTATCTTAAGCTTATAGAATTAGCGTATAAAAAATTAGAAGTTTATAGATACGAAGTATTTCATATTGTATCTACAGTAAAGGTTATGGGAACGAACCAATTTCGGGACTATTCTAATGCTTTAGATAAAGCAATGAATTTAACTAAAAAATTCTTAATCTTCACTTTTGGAGTAATTTTACTTATGTTGCTAGTTACAAATTAAATTGATATATTATTCGTAGTGTTATTACTTTAATGTTTATTACATTGGTGTACATTATTGCTCGCAGGCTATGAAAGATGGATAGATAGAATGAATTATTTACTTTAGAATTTTGCAACATATTACCTTTTAGTTAATTATCGAAATAATCAAATAGTTATTGTATTATATTTACAGTAGATTATTGTTACCAAAGTTAAATAATTATATAATAACTAATTAATGCTATTAATGAAATTTATTAATAAAATTATTTATTCTAGAAGGTTTAATTACAGACAAATTCTAAACTAATTCCTATTTTATAATACTTAATCTGGATCTAGAAAATTTTTTACCTGAATATTGATATATTTGAAATTTTACTCAATTTATCTACAAATTCAGGATAATTTACTTCTATAAAATATTTTAGTATCCTTTTTAGTCATATTTTTCACTATAATAAGCAAATATCAAATCTTCATTACTTATCTAGATATAATTGCTTTCATTGATACATGCTTCATATTGAAAAAATTAAAAGTATTATTCTTCAAAGTTGTCGATAAACAAGAAAAACATATCTGTCAACTTAGTATATCAACAGAATACAAGAGCTGAAAGTGATCTATCAGAGAAAAGAAGAGAGATCAATCCTTGTCTTTCCGGTATGGAATTTACTTGGCTAGAAGACTACTAATAATAGCAAAGAACAGTTGATAGATAATTAAAGTAAATCATATTACCCTCATCATATAAAGTAATTTTCACTCATTCTTAGAAGTTAAAACAACTGATGATAAGATCAAGTTAAATTTATAGAAGATTAGTGAAAATATAAATAAAGAGGAATC
>DATDKD010000031.1:0-3088 GCA_036520175.1 Nitrososphaeraceae archaeon | reverse complement strand
ATAGGGCAGACAACTTTTTCTTGCATATTTATGTTAATAGTAATAGCAAACCAATAAATCTTGATGTTATTTTCTGTTCTGACAATTTAATAATTTAACATTCTATTGAAAATTAAACATAATCCTTTTATTTTTGATTGTGTATATGTTATATTACACAAACCCTTATTTGAAAAAGAAGTTAACACGATGGGTGTTATTGCTACACATCTAACACCCATTTGATTTTCAACACCGTTCTTGTTGTTGTTGTTCTTGTATAGTATATTTTTTGTAAATGTTGTTCTAGTTCTTACTTCCGTTTGCTTTTTTGTTCTCTATCTTGAATATATAACCCAAATCTTTCCTCCCTTCTAATTTCGCCAGTCTTCATTTTCTTTCTTGGATTTGGATCAATCTTTGTCCTACTGTTAATTTCTTGAATTTGTTTCGCCAATCTATTCTCTTTATTTATGGTCAGATCTCTACAACTTTGAGATATGCGTTAAGGCATTGTTCTGGTGTTGGCCTATGGTATGCATCTCATAGTCCTATTGAAATGACCTAACGGCATTTCCCTTATCTCTATATTAATTTTAGCATTTGTCATAACTGTATGCGTGAACTCGTGGCAGCCATGATTTGCTGACACCTCTTTTCTTTGTCTTTTCCATACTGTATGCGAGTCTGTTATTGGTGTTATTATTATTATTCTTGTTTTTATGAGTATGTTTCTTAAATGCATAACATATGATACCAACGCTAATGTTCGTGAATTTTCAATATGTAGAAAATCATCCATTATGAAATCATCTCTTATCAGTGGGGGTTTGTCATTTAGTTTCTCACCCCACCTTTTTCTATATTTTTAATATTCTAAAATATAGTTAGCAGATTCAGGTATATGAAAGAATAGTAAAGCATTTTTGTTACTGTTTTCGTAAAAGTGACCTCGTGTAACTGATATACTTCTATATATTTAAAAAGGAAAATCTTCGGATTGGAATAGGCTTATCGGCAACTTTTAGAGACCATGAAAGAGACTATAACTTGGTATTTTAAATCTCAAGCATCAATTAATTTTTTGATTTCTTCTCTTGTGTAAGCCTTATCCTTTATTGCTTTAGTGTGTTCTCCTAAATCCTATTAATTTTCCTCTTATTGAAATGTCATTCATATCAAAAAATAGGAATAAGGATAATAACGTGAGACTCATTGATGAGTAAGAATAATTTTCCTCTCTCATTTTCATAATATAAGCAATAATATCTTTTTCATTTGGATTTACATCCTGTTTCAAAAGATCAGAAATTTTGTCTCTCTATATGAAGATACTAGGTATATTTCAAAAAGTTGTAACTGTATTTTTCTCTAGTCTTGACATTTTATAGCATTTATAACATTACTAAAAGCAATTTTTGAGGGAAGCGAATGGATTAATTCTTGTTGGTTATTGCTACTGTTGTATCCAAAATTATAGAGTTTAATAGTTTTGAAATATTTAATTTATTATATACTATATGAAATAACAATTTCATATGCTGTGAATGATTTTACAATTAATATTTATGTATAATTTTATTGTTTATCAAGATTAAATGCTTAATATAGGATATGTTATAGCAAACCAGTAATATTGAAAAGATTTTAGACAAAGGAACTTTATTTAAACAATCATCCACAACAGATATAGCAAATCTAAAAGTTAAAAAGAGAAGAACTTATAGAGATGACAACAATAAGGTTCCATCGGAGTTTGCTTAATGTTGGTATTACGATTGAAAAATTATCCATTCGGATCCATTTCATATTGAGACAGCAAATTAAAAACATCCTAAAACATTAGTTTATCTGAACTAACAGAAAAAAACAACAAACAGTATAACTTAGAATTTTTAATAACTTAAAATGTTCTCTATTCTGCTTCAACTATCAGTGAAAAATGTATCGTTTGATCGTAAATTATTGGCGAAGGTTATAAGAATTAACCAAAAAAATCTTTCTTTATACTATTGAATTAGCGACAAAGTAAGGCAACTCATCACTGTACACTATTATTAATCGATATTAATGGTAATCCATATCATTGGATACTATTAGTTATATGCTATTATGTACACTAATTAAATATATATGTCAACAAAAAGACACGATCGTAAAGAAGAAGAGTCAAATGACTTACATTCAACAACAGAACAACAATTTCAACGAGAACAACAGCAAGCAGTTAATAAAGCCTTAGATGAAACTAGAGATAATATTAAGAAAACGACTAATGAAGCAAGAAAAGAAATTCCACGTTATACCCAAATTGTTAACGATTATCAGGAAAATACAATACAAGCTATTAGAGAAATCACAGACAATTTTGTGGATTCTCAAAAAGATATTATAGTCAATTCATTCAGGCTTTGGTCAGATTGGATTACCTCTCCAAGACAGGTAGCTGAAAATTATGGAAAGATAGTCAGTAGCTTTGCGGACAATGCCGTAGCAGCAACTAGAGTCTTAAATAATACTGTATTTGCAAATTTAGATTCTGTCAATACATCTGTTCAACATACAACAGAGAATGTAAAGGAGCTATCAAAAATAGGAGCTAATACTGTAAAAACCTTCCAACAGGTTTCAAGCGACAATATTCATAATAAAACAACAAATTCTTCAAATACCTAAGTAATAAAACAATAAACAACAAGTTAGGTATACTCATAAGCAGTAACAGCAATCAAGACTACTTAATCTCCTATTTTTATATCTCAATTTTTAATTTTTTTAACTTTAAGAAAAGTAAGTTTATTAGATCTAGTATTTGTAAATTTTTAGTGTTATCTGTATATTTTAGTTCAATATAAAGAGAAATTATGTAATAACAGATAGTTAAAGAGAGATATTGTAATATGTTATATATACAATTTATTGTGGACGTTAAATACTAATAAAAGATAATACCAATAGATATTGATGATAAATACTGATAGAATCATTACAACTATCACTACTACTCCTATTGTTATTGTTGTTGCTTTAATTGCAATTATAATGGTATCTAGTAGTAGTAATGGAGGCCAATTTTTTACTTTTATCACGACGGTATATGGTCAGTCTA
>DATDKD010000030.1:0-7926 GCA_036520175.1 Nitrososphaeraceae archaeon | reverse complement strand
TGCGAAAGCCTTTAGATTATCACGTGTTTGTTCAAGTGCTGTATTGTATACTCTCATATTTGATGCTAGAGCATTGTTTATTAGATTGCTAGTATTTAATAGGTAACTTGTAAAGTTGTTTACCATTACTGCATGATTTTCTGCGATTCTTTGTGGATTATATACATCCCATACACCACCACTATTTCTATCTACTTGTGATTGAAAAGAGCCAATTGCTTCTTTTTGTGCTTCAATAAAGTCAGAAGCTATATCTTTTATAGTTTGAATAGTTTGTTCTTGATATTCAGCAATACGTTGTGTGTATCGTGGAATCTCTCGTGTAGCTTCATCAGTTGTTCTTTTTACATTGTTTAAGGTGTTGTCTAGTGTCTTGTTTATTGCATCTTGTTGTTGATTTAAGGTGTTATTGTAATCTATATTTGTTCTTTCATTGAAATTATTATTGTTTGTGCTAACTTTAGTTGTATTTTTATCATTAAATTTTGGTTCATTTAGATCTTTACTTTCGTTTACGTTTACTTTTATTTCATCTTTTCGTGCTGACATATATATATAGGTCATTAAGGTATATAAGCGTATGTATTAATGACTAATATATAGTCATTTTATATAAATATAAATTACTTATTTCGGTATGTTACCAGGGTTTATGAGGAATACCCCAAAAAGGTATTCTTCCACAAATGTGGCCTTTGTTTAAGAAATATCAGATGGGTACATCGATAATACCACAGAAATATAGAGAAATGGTGATGTTAGCTGCGGCAGCTGCTACAAAGTGTCCATATTGTCAGACATATCATAAAGAGATTGCCAAAATGTATGGTGCTACTGTTGAAGAATTGAATGAACTAGCCGTTATTATTGGACAAACATCATTTTAGACCAATGTGCTACATACCCAAAATTATGACTATGATACCTTTGTAAGAGAATTACAACAAATTGGAGAACACCTAGCAAAACAAAGTAATAAACGGTAAAGGTCAAAATTTAACTACTATATTTTTTGGATTAATTCAAAGGTTATTTTGTATGTTAAACATAATATTAACCTTAATTAATCAATTATCTCTAATTCTATTTAGAATGATTAAATAATATGTTAATGTTATGTTGTTAATAATCTATGTCTAATACTACTAAAAAAAATTCAATAAATACTCCTTCGTCTTTTAGCTTTAAATATGTAGAATCGGGTGGATTAGCAAACAATTATTTAGTTATTTCTTTTGATTCCGACTCTAATAACCTTAAACTATCCACAGATATGAGTGGTGCTGATTTAACCCAAAAACCTATAGAAGATTCAGAAAAAACTGATTTAATGGATACAATTACAAAAAACAATTTTTTTAATACAAAAGCCACTTATGTAACAGAAAAAGAAAATGAAGATAATACCGCGATATCATCCTCTCTTACAGTTACCATAGATGCAGATATACACACTGCCGTGTGGACCAATAATTCTAAAGAAGTCCCCGCTGAATTGGTTGAAATTACAAATGAAATAAAAAAAATAGCACATGAAAAAAAAATGATTTAATATTCGTTTTATAGCTAGAGTATATTTTTCTAATGTATTTTTAATTTTCAGAAAAGAGGAGAATCTATGAGAATTAAGTCAAATATAATAAAATAGATAGACTAAAAATATTGTATTAGGGATTTGAAATAACATTAAAGATATAAGACTTATTGCAAAAATAAGACTAACTAATATGTCAGAAGAAAAACAGATCGAGGATCTCAAAAGCCAATTTCGCAAAACTACTGAATCAGAGCTTCGAAAGCAAATGCTTGATACAATATCTGCTTACAAAAATAATGGTATAGATGCAATAAACGATTTGATTAGTACCACAATTGATGATGAGGTAAAATCTCATGGATTAAATCTAATTAAGAAAATAAAAGAGAACTCTTAACCTTATTTTTTTATTAAACAACCATTAGTGATGAGACCACATAACCATAAGATACTTGTCTCGATAAGATCACCAACAACAACCAATTTATTTACATTTGTCTGGATAATCGCTCTGTAGCATATACATTCCACTATGTATTTTTTAAAATGTGAACAAGAAAAATAAGAAAAAATTCATTATATTTGTTACAAAAAGATAAGGAGAGAATCATATCATATGGATATAATCCATCCAAATATTTTCTTTTATCTATAAATGGTGTCAAGTGCTACAACAGTAAGATTCATCAATATGTTCAAAAAGTTAGTTATATTTATAGATAATAGATTCCTGTGTATAATACGATTCTATTATATGCTTTCTACATAACTATGAATTTTAATACATAATGGCTATCCTATGGTAGAATACAGTAAGCATTTGAAGTATTATCAATTATATTATCAGTTATTCTTTTTTTGTAGGTTCGAAAAACCATTTGCGTCTATAATTTTCATCTTTGAGTTGAGGTTCTTTAAATATTTTAAAGTATGTTTGCTTTATGATATTTTGTTTTTCAATATCTGATCTTATCCATAAACTATCGAAAAATGAGAGTAAGGCAGAAACATTTAATTCATTGTTAGAAAATGAGGCCATTTCTATTGAATCTTTAAAAGTTCCTTTTTCACTATACTTAATAGATATTGAAAATGAAATTGCTTGATCAGTTACAAGTATTATAGTTTTGGTATCTATCTTTTTTGTAGTGTAATTAACATATGTTCCTAATATTTTGTTAGTCTCATTAATTTTTCGTTCAATTTCTTTCTTAATGTTTGAATTCTCATTATCTATACGAATTAGTACTTTAACTTTTATAAATCTATTAATTGCTTCTCCTAACAATTTTATTATTCCATTACTTTCGGCAAACCAAAATGAATCAATTGTTGGAAAGAATAAAAGAATCTCTTCTACTGCAGACCGAATAACTTTGGGAAAGATTTCCACGATTATACGTGAATCTGTTATATTAGTATTTAATAAACTAGTATCAAACATTACTCTTTGAATTTCAGCAATTTTTTCACTTGCTGGAATAGATAAATTCCAAAGTTTCTCAAAAAAATAGTATTGCATTTGCACAAATTCTTTATTGGTTATATGAATAAATTTTAATTTTAAATTATCCTTATTTTTCTCTAGATGGTTATCTTGTTTGGAACTAGACTGAGTATAACTAAAGAACTGATTTTTATCAGATATCCCTAAATAACCTGTAACGGTATCTGCATGTCTTAATTCTACAAATTTCATTATTTTAGTACAATGAAGAACATTTTCAGATGTAATATTCGTAATAAATCTAATAGACACGCCTTTTTGTTTGATCTTGAAATCAGCTATGGTATTAAAAAACATAGAGTTTTCTACTAAAATATGAATCCAATGATGATCAAATACAGATTCTAGATTTTTTGTAGTCTGTGATATAATCTCAGACATTTGATCTAATGCTTTTCTACCATTCAGTTCATACTTTAACTCTGGGAAAAAATCCTTACCAACTGATTCCACTAACTATAATTATTGTTTTTTAAGATATAAAAATTTAGATATAATTAAATTTTTTGATTTTTAAGCATGTTGAAATCATTTAAATAATATGAATTTTTATTGAAATTATGCCAATATTTTTGGATGTTCATAAAGTACCATTTAAACAAGATCATCTTAAGGAATTAGTAGATTTACCAATAGATGAATTTGGAGTTAGACATGTAAATCTTATGTATAACAAAGAGAATGGTGTTTGCTTTTGTCTATTGGATGCACCAGACCATGAAGCAGTTGTAAAACATCATGACAAAGTCAATATACAGTGTGAATGGATTGTAGAAGTTAATCTTGCTAAAGATCACTTTTCTAAATAGTAAGAAAATAAAGCATTTTTATGAATAAAACTATATAATTTTCTTTCTTTATAGTATATATTTTTGTGTCATTTGCGATCCCGTTAATATTAGAATAACTTTTCTAAATATAAAGACAATTTTCTAAAATAATATAGTTCCTTTTATCATATCTCTCGTCTTAAATTTAATTTAAATTTATTATATAATTTTTACTTCTATATTTTCACTGTTTTTTAAAATAAGAATAATTCTGTTGCAACAATATGTTTACATTTGTGTAGTTTAAATTTAAAATCTGGACATGTACACGTCTTGTTTTCTATATCAACATCATAGTATTTGGTTTTTTCTTTGATACTACTTTTCACCCTAAATAACTTTCTAATCTTTCTTTGATTTGGATTGTCTTTACTCTGGTCACTATCTAGTATTTCTTCTTTTAATTCAACTATCATAGGTTCGTATAGGGTAGATTCTATTATGTTGTAAGCCTTTTCAAGTCTTTTTCTTTCAACTTCTTTTAACCTTTTTAAATTTCCATTATTATTATTATTATTATTAAGAAGACGTTTTTGTATTTCTATTTTCTTATTTTTATTTTCTTCCTCTTCGTCTTCTTCTTCGTATTTTTGCAAACTTTTTGTTGTTGATGTTGTTGTTATTGCCTTCTTCACTATGTCATGTATTTTATCATCTTTAGTATCTGATACATATATTACATAGATCAATGCAAGATCTTTACCTTCCTGCTTTCGTATAACTCTACCAATTCTCTGTATTACCTGATTCATATTGGAAGTTGTAGCTAAGATGACTTCTATTCTAACTTGTGGTATATCAAATCCTATCTCCAAGGTATGTACTGATAAGAGAGGATAAAATTCTCTTCCCCATTGATTCAAGATCGATTGCCTCTTTCTAGAATTTGTGTTACTATCAATTATCATTGCTTTTGTGCCTTCTAATTCTAACATATCTCTAAGTTTACTGATAGAATCAATAGTTTCACTAAATATCATAATTTTTTCATTTGGAAATTTTTTAGTTATTAGATTTAAAGCAGATAATAATTTATTTTCTGCGCAACTTAACAACAATTTCCTTTTTCTTATGTTTAAGAACCATGCTTTTGCCATTCCACTAACAAAACCACCTTTTCTTAGCAATCCTGTCATAGACTCTGCATCATATTTTTTAAATCGATTAGAAATTTTCTTTATTTTGGCAGAGTATGTATCATAGTCATTTTGTTCCTTCTCTGTAAGATTGACCTTTAAAGGAATAACTATCGGCTTTGCAAGTCTTTTATCATTAACAGCATTTTTGATAGGATATCTTTTAACTGGCGGCAATAATGTAAGAATTGTATTGTATTTAGAAAGATCTTTTTCATCAAGAGTTGCAGTAAGACCAAGAATAGCTTTTTTATGATCTTCTATAACTACGTCAAATATTTTACTAAATATTTTTGCTGTATCTCTTATCAAATGTATTTCATCAAAAATAACCATATTTGACCTACGAATAATGTCTAGATTTCTAATTATACTTTGATATGTACATATCGTTATCTCTCTAATCTGTTTTCTTTCACCAAAATATGCTCCTATTTTATCCTTCGGTATACCGTATGATACAAGACGTTTGATGTTCTGTTCGATTAAAATAATTCTAGGTACCATTAAAAGAACATTCAAAGTACTAATAGAAGAAGAAGAAGAATATCTACATGCAACTCTTTTTGCACATTCAAAAGCTATTTCAGTCTTACCAGTTCCAGTGGAATATACGATTGTACCTCTAAAGTCATTATCAATCCATGCGTTTACTGCATCAATTTGATCTTCCTTGAGTGAAAAGGGGAATTTTAGTTGAGAAATGGCAGTGGTTGAGTCAGACATAGTGCATTTACTATTGTAATATAATATTGATAATCAATCATTTCATATAAATCAATAACAAATTAATTAGTTTTATTTATTTTTGGATATCGTCGTGAGAATTATAATGGACTACATATAATGATGTCTCTCTCTCTTTTTAAAAATATAATTTATTTCAAAAGCATTTAATGTTTATTATATTAATGCTACGTGATTACCATCTATAATATACTACATAAAATAAATTATAGATTACAATTTTTATTCTATGCTTGAATAATAATGAGAATTCTTGGCTCCTATTTAGGGGAAATGAAGCTAGAAGTGGGATCTTTCCAGAACAACTAACGCGAGAACTATCGCTATTTTGGGTAATTGAATTAGGACCCATGATATCATCAGCAATTTCTCATAATAGTATTGTCTATAATTCAACTATAACTGGTAGAATTTTTGCTATTGATGTTTACAAGAAAAAAATCAATTGGCAAAAAGAGATAGGATCTCCTTTAGTATCCTCATTATTACTTTATGATAATTTGTTAATATCATGCACTTTTAATTCATGGATTACTAATACAAATTCCAAATCTCAGGAAAGGAATTTTATTTATGCATTAGATATCAATAATGAAGGCAAAAAGAAATGGAATGTACAAATAACTGGTGATATCTTTTCATCTCCTTGTGTATGTGATGGAAAGATAATAGTAATTGGATCCCTTGATTCCACAATTTATGCATTAGATATGAGAGGGAATATAATATGGACATTTAATACAGGTGGTTCTATTTGGTCTTCCCCGGCTACCAATAATCATGAAATATTTATTGGTTCAGATGATTGCTGTATCTATAGTTTTGATTTAAATGGTAACTTAAATTGGAAGAGTCTGTTAGAAGGCAAAATTAGAGCTACACCGAGTTTGATGAAATCCACTAATTCGTTATTTATAGGAACACATAGCGGTATAATGTATTGTTTAAATCAATCAGATGGTTCTATCAAATGGAAATATGAAACTGGTAAGCCTATTCTTTCTTCAGTGGCTTTATCAAAAGATCATATTTTCTTTGGATGTTCTGATAAAAAGATCTATTCATTAAACTCTACTAATGGTTCTATCAAATGGAAATATGAAACTGGAGACAAGGTTTGGTCGTCTCCAGTGATAACACAAAATGATGATGATAATGATAAAGAAGAAGGAATGCTATATGTAGGGTCATTAGATTCTCACATATATGGTTTAGGTATTGAAAGCGGTAGACTAAACTGGAAATTTCCTACAATGGATGGAATAGAATCATCTCCTTGTATTGTGAAAAATAAACTGTTTATTAGTTCAAAAGATGGTTTATTATATTGTTTTAGTAATCAACAAAAAATGGATAATGAGAAATCTATTTTGAATGTACCAGTCAGAAAATGCTTCTAAGATTATAGTATAGTAATATATAATTTGAAATAATCTCAATTAGAATAACCAATAATAAGATAAATATTACATAAAAATAATAACAATACTTTTTTAATATCTTTTTTAATATTTATCCTAGATAAAACTATTAAAAAATCTTTATACTCTAATTTCTAAATAAGAAATATGACTAACCATATTATGGCAAAAAACTTTCTGCTATGGAAGCCTCTCTCTATGATAGCTTTATCAATTGTAGGTACTTTATTGGCTTTTATTCCTACATTGTCTCAATTGTCCTATGCAGAAGATTATAAACTTAATATAAATATCAATAATCAAGAAAATGCTAATGCTAAAACTGACATTTCTATTAAAACGGATGAAGGTAAAGAGAAGACTGAGATAAAAGTAAATGATGATCCAGAAAAAATAAAAGAAACAATTACTGGAGAACCTGGGGAAAAAGTTAAAGTATGTTTGGAAGAATCAGATGATAATAAAAAATATTGCCAAACTAAAAAATTGCCACAAGATGAAGATGATATTGTCAAATTCAAGTTAGAGTATGAAACTTGATAAATAATAATAATTACTAAACATTTTTTCTAGTTTAATTTGTTATATCTTTTTCAATTTTGGTATCTTTTATCTTACATACAGATTTAACTTGTATATTATGTAACATATTATGTAACATGAAGACTAGTAACTTTTTATTATATCTAAAAGTACTAATTTTCAATTCTTCTTATCTTCATCTTCCTTAGCCTTTGCTGCTATAATT
>DATDKD010000029.1:0-2718 GCA_036520175.1 Nitrososphaeraceae archaeon | reverse complement strand
TTTAGAAATTCTACCACTGGTTCATTCCTTGATGATGGTGCTATGAATGTAGTAGTAGAAGATAGAAGATTGGAGGAATTCATAAATTTTTAATCTTTAAGATTTTTTATCCTGAATAAGCATTAGAGATAATACCTAGATTACGTTGACGTACTAAATGTCCCATTCTACAATCTTATGTCTTTTTTGTTAGTGGGTTGATATAATTATCAAATAACGAGCAACTTTACAAATGTACTATCTCTCCCTCCCTCTCTTAATGTATCTATCAAATTGATAAATGACCTTTTTGTGAATATTCTAAAAATTGCCCAATCTAGACCCATGGATAAATCAAAATAATAGGAATAAAAGTGAAGAACATATAGATATAAACACAATATCAAACAAATTTGAAAATCATTTGCTCTCTATTAAAGCTGAACATCAAAAAATGATTCATCCCAACTCACATCCTACCTATAATGAACGCCATGAAAAGATTATAGAATTAATAAAATGGACCCTGGAGAAATATAAAGATAGTTTAAAGAAACCTGAACAATATGAAGGAGAACAAGAAGTAATAATAATAGATAATATCATAGAGGAACTGGACAAAAAAAGAGAAGTAGCTATAAACAAAAAGAATAAAGCTCTACTAAAAGATGAAGTATCTTTTTATAGATTAGAGGAAAAGACTTGTGATTATATTCTTTTTATAATTCGTGAATGGACAGGTAAATTATATTAAAATGAAAATGAAAGAATTTTTATCCTCTCAATTAATAGATGAACCCGAGAAAACTATGGGCCCATCGGGAGTAATACTGATAGCGGTTCTAAAAGAGGAGTCCAATGTAAAGATACTACTCGTAGTATTTAGCTTTTATTATTACTAACTTATTTTAAAATTATTTTTGTTCTAACACTTAAATCTATTTTATTACTTTAACAGTTTTTTTACAGTATTTGTAAACTCCTTTTTATCAATAGGTTTTCTCATAATTTGTTCTTTGGATAAACCAGGAACTATAATTAATAATTCATCCAATATATCTAAAGCGGTTATAAATAGAATATTGATTGTTGGGTCTATTGATTTTATTTGTTGATGTAATTGAAAGCCATTCAAATCTTTCATTCGAATATCAAGTGTCACAAGTAAATTATCAAAATTTGAAAGGTCTTTGATGTAATTGAGTGCATTATAGGAGTCTGTAAAAGTAATTATCTCATAACCATTATCCTTTAAAAATGATTCATAAGTAAAAAGAAGATCTTTCTCATCATCTACTAAAATTACTCTTCGTTTGTTGTTGTTTTTATTATCAATATGAAAAGATAAATCTTTTTTACTTTGAGTTTCTATAAGATGGTGAGTAGCGCAACCTAATATTTTCTTTCTTAGAGAAGATGTATTACTATTATTATCATCTTCATCAAATGATGATTTGTTAACTTTTTTTATGCCATACGTAGAATATCCAAAAGTTTCAGTTATCTTACATTCACCTTGATTTATAAAATTATAAGTACAAGAAATATTGGAAAAAGAAGTTAAAATTCTATAAAAATTATTTCCAATAATTATTTCATTATGTGCAGATAAAGAAGAGGAATTTATTTTTGAACAAAAGTTTATCGTTGAGCCAAATAAATCAACTTGACTATAATCCCCGACCAAAGCTAAATTTAGTACACCATAGTCCATACTAATTCTATAGCTGAATGGTGGTAATTGTTGCTTTGATAATTCTTGATTAACAACATAACGGGAATCTAAGATTTTCAAGCTACATTCAATAGCCTCTGTAAAAGCTTTTTCATTTTTATGATCAGAAGTTTTTGGAAAATAAAATAATATACAATCCCCGATATTTTTGATAACTTTTCCACCATAACTTTTAACTATTGCAGATATAGAATTTATAAATTTCGAATAATACATTCTTACGTGTCCTAAATTATCCATTGTAAGAGTATTTTTAGTAGAATCTACCAAATCAATAAATCCTATACAACTTTTTATTGAGTCACCTGAAAATCGTACTTCATTAGAGGAAAAGTTTTTCATTTAATACTACTCCCAAAATTATTGATTAAAAATGGAAATTTATTATTAGTATAAGGTAATAAATTCAATTTATATTTTCTCACATAAACAGGTTGTTATACCCTTATAAAAGTTAGGTGGTCAACAATATTTTAATAATAAATAAGATATTTAAAATTTAGAATAATTATTGATTTGACAGATTATCATATAATTAAATTAAATTGACAAAAGGTAAAATTGTTTTGAAATTAAGATATGTAATCAGTATAATTCTAAGTAACTTCGTTAGAAATATTTACATATGGGTTAGTAAAATAAGAAATTTATATATCTAGAGTAGTATATAATAATAATTAATTTAATTATTTTTATTTAAAAGTTAAAACAATAACCAACTATTATTATTGAGGAATATTATCAATAACAATAGAAGGCCATCATGGAATTGTTGACATCTTTATGACTGGTGTAATCACTCTGTTAATATTCTATTTAATGATCAGAGATAATTTGTTTAATTAGAAATTAATTGTCATACTCTGAAGTAGTAGTATAATTGGGCTTATAGGGAGATTGTCCAGACTATGACAATAACGACAATGCCAACAAGACTATTTGCGCTTTGTAGTTTTTAAACTACTATTAGATAATATTATTATAATACTTTTGTATTTATCAAT
>DATDKD010000028.1:0-3203 GCA_036520175.1 Nitrososphaeraceae archaeon | reverse complement strand
TTTCTTTATTTGTCTTAATTATCTTTTTTCGTAATATTCTAATAATAATGATGAATTTTTAATTCAATCATTATTATCTTGATACATCTAATGATTATGATTAGTGTGTTTTTTTATAAATTTTAATAAATCTGTATGGTCATCGATATTATAATATTTTTTTAAATTTTCTATAGTATAATTTTCATAAATACTGTTTTTTTGTTTTTTTTGGTCATTTTCACTTCTTTCCATATTAAATTCTCTTACATAATTATATTTATATTTTACAAGAGTATTTTTTAGAAAAAATTAGATATTTTTTCTCATTTATGAAGTATATCCTATTATTACTAGTCTGACGCCCATCTCCATTTACATTAGATGGTTTGGCTACATAACTTTATCAAAGGTTTAGGGATTTTTTAATTTTCATTTTTTTAATACAATTTACCTGTCAATTCACGGATTATGAAAAGAATATAATCAAGAGTATTTTCCTCTAACCTATAAATTGACACTTCATCTCTTAGCTGAGCTTCTTTCTTTTTGTTTATAGCTACTTCTCTTTTTTTGTCCAGTTCCTCGATGATATTATCTATTATTATTGCTTCTTCATTCTGTTGATTATTTTCTTTGATATTAGCTGTTCTATATTTCTCCTGAGTCCAATCTATCAATTCTATAATCTTTTGATGACGTTCATTATAGGTAGGATGTGAGTTGGGATGAATCATTTTTTGATGGTCATCTCTGATAGATAGCAAATGATTTTCAAATTTGTTTGTTATTGTATTTGTAGCTACCATGTGTTCTTCATTTTGATTTATCCATGGGTCAAGATTGGGCAATTTTACAATGTATACAAAAAGATGGTTATTTATCAATTTGATAGATACATTAAGAGAGGGAGAGAGAGAAAACATTTGTAAGTTTACCATATATTTAATGATATGGATATCTAGGCACTGCTTGGCATTGATGTCAAAACATTCATTGTGAGACGAAGAATTAGAAAATGTAATCTTTAATAGATAAAGAATCAATATTTTAAAATCTCATAGCAAAATTATAAGTTTTAATACTTTGTATGCACTAATATATCATGTATTACTTGTATATCATTCATGGTGGGTTTGATGAATATCAACGGTAAGACTGCTAAATAACAAACCTAGCCAGATATTGAAATCTATTGTTATAGTAGATGATGAAGAGGATTTGTGCAATCTATTTACTGAAGTCCTACAGAACAATGGATATAACGTATTAGGTTTTTTGGACCCAATACAAGCACTTGTACATATTCAAGCTAATCCAAATCAATACTGTCTATTGATATCGGATTTTAGGATGAACAAATTGAACGGTTGCGAACTTGGAATTAAAGTACAAGAGTTAAACAACAATATACAAGTCATTATTATTAGTGCTTGTGAAAACATTGAAGGTAATTTTCGCAACTTTGAACTTCTTAACAAGCCTATCAGCATACCGAATTTAATAGCGAAAGTTCGAAGCTATGTAAAATGAAAACAATCTGTATAAATCCCCACACCATTTTATATTATAGATAAATTGTTGTTGTTGTTGTTAATTTATTTTTATATATTGATAAAAAATTGTTAATTATTGTCTTCAACTCTAATATAGTATATTGAATAGTAAATTAGAGAAGTATGCTCATTGTCTACTAAAAATAATAAAAGAATAATGATAATAGATGATGATAAAGACATTACTAATTTATTTTCAATATTTTTAGAATACAATGGCTATATTGTAGATGCATATACCAATCCTCTTGAAGCATTCAATAATTTTAGAAAGAATAGTCACGATTTAATAGTTCTAGATTTGAAAATGCCAAAGATGGATGGAATGGCATTATATCACAAAATAAAAGAGAGAGATGGTAAAGTAATAATTTGCTTTACTACAGCAGATATAAACTATATTGAAGATTTGCGTAAAGGCATTATTGATATTGATAAAATTGTATTATACAAACCAGTATTATTGAAAGACCTAAAAAATAAGATTGATTTATTATTATCTCAGCAAGAAGTAACTGGTAAACCAGCAATGATGGTACTTTGACCTCAATTACTTTTTCATAAATTTTTCACATTTAATATTAAGATTCTAATAATAAAAGCTAAATACAAGCTAATAGTAATTCTACAATACTAGACTCACTCTTTGGCATCTACATAGAGATTCTTATGAAGAATATTCTGGGGAAAAATTTCAATGCTGTTGGAAAATGGCCAAAAATCTTTTTATTCGTATTTATAGTAAAGAATTAAAGTTAAACAGAACGAAAAAAAATATTATTAGATTGGAAATTCAAGAAAATCCTGATACTTTATTTAAAAATTTATTGGTTGAATTTATAAGAAATGATAATTATCAAAGATTGATAGAATTATTGGTATAGTTTTTTATGTTCTGTTGAAGCTACTGGTGTTGACAAATGGGTGTTTTTGATGGGTTATTTCTAATTTAGAAAAGGTTATCTAAAAGATTAAATTTAAAATGACATTGACAAATAATACATATTTGACTGTCTTTGTATTAGCAATTGCTGCTTTTACCTTGGCAGGATTAGTAGTTGTGCCAGCGATTGAATTAGCAAATGCAGACTCGAATATACAATTATTGCAAAATAGCACGGAGAAGAATCCCAATCAGAAAGATGGGAAATGTCCAAAGTGTTGATGAAATGACTGATAGTAATACTAATTCTTAATTATTTCCTTTTATTTTATTTTGTTGATTTTCCGTAGGTAAAAAAGAATGTTTTAGGTAGGGCTATGCATTAATAAAATTTTTAAATAACATTATGTATATAAAAAATTTCACAAACCCCTTAAAAAGTGGGGGATTGTTCTTGCTCTGAACAAGAACAACCGTTTATTTGCTGGGACACAGCTATGGCAATACCAGTTTTTGTTTCCTTTTATTCCAACTTTTTCTGCTGGTGTTTTCCCATTTAATGCTTGATGTGGTTTTATGAAATTATAGTAAATTCTTTGACCTTCTGTAATAGCAGATTTGTGTGTTTTCCCACCTCTTCGAATTTTTACCCTTTCTCTGAATGTTACATTGATGAGTTCAACTTTATGGTTGTTAGCATTATATTTTTCTCAGGGAAAATTACAACTTTATTTTGCAATTTATTAATCATTCTTGAAATGATATGGATTAATACGTGGTAACGG
>DATDKD010000027.1:0-3395 GCA_036520175.1 Nitrososphaeraceae archaeon | reverse complement strand
TTTCTATTAATTATGTCTGCACGTGCAGATAAATCTGTTCCTGCTTTATCGGATATAGATAGGGAAATATTAAAGATTCTTCTTGTACCTAATGGTAATATAAAAACTGAAACGATAGCAACAAAATTAAAACTTCCAATTAGTACAATTAGAAGAAGGCGCAAAAGATTAGAAACCGAATTTTTAAAAACATATCGCGTATTAGATATTGAGAAATTTGGGTGGAGACGTATTGATTTTTTTATTTCCATAAAGAATGGAAAGGCAAATACCGTAGCCAATAAACTAATTGAATTTGATGAAGTAACATATGTAGGTAAAAGCATAGGAGAACATACTATTGATTTGAGAGTAGAAACTATAGTTAAAGATAACGTTTTACTTCTTGACCTACTTGAAAAAATAAAAGGTATGGATGGAGTAAATGATGTGGTATGGAGTGAGATTGTTAGTGTTGTGGGTAGAAAAATATCTATTCCTTCTTCAATTATTGACAAAATTTAGCAATACTATAATACTGACTAACTATTGATTCTAATTCATATGTTGTGAATGGATGTTAATGGGTATACACAGCATTGCAATATTACTCTTTAATCATCTTATTCTTTCATAGATTAAAATTCAATTAATTATGATTATTATTATTATCATCATCTCTAACTCTAATAAAGTATATTGCATAATGAATCAGAGAATTGGTATAGTTGTCTACTACTAAAAATAAAAGAATAATGATAATAGATGATGATAAAGACATTACTAATTTATTTTCGATATTTTTAGAATATAATGGCTATATTGTAAATGCATATATCAATCCTGTCGAAGCATTCAATAACTTTAAAAAAAATAGTCACGATTTGATTATACTTGACTTGAAAATGCCAAGGATAGATGGAATGACATTATATCACAAAATTAAAGAAATTGATAGCAACGTAATAATTTGTTTTACTTCTGCCGATATAAACTACATTAAACAATTACAAAAAGGTATTATTGATATTGAAAAAATTGTTTTATACAAACCAGTATTATTGAAAGATTTAAAAAATAAGATTGATTGGTTATTATCTAGGCAAGAAGAAGTAAAAGATAATAAACTAGCAATGATGGTACTTTGACCTAATTATTTTTTATTTTATAATAATAATAGGCGAAATTATTTTATACAATAACAATAAATTTTTGATTAACATCTTAACGTAGGTTTACAAGCACTGATAAATACAAATTATTATAGGAATATCACAGCGTAAGTAGTTAAAAAATAACTGCAACGTGCAAATACTGGAAGTGGCATTGTCGTTATTGTCATAGTCTGGACATTCTACCTATAAGCCCAACCACCTATTCAGGCTATGACAATTAATTTATCTCAAATCGTTAAATATTATAGTTAACATAGATTTATTTACATTTCAACCAAAAGTCGTCCAAAGACTTAAAGGCATACCATAGCCTTCTACATTTCCTTGGCTCCTACTACGATGGCTATGGCTTTTTATCATAATATATTAGGTTATAGAAAGTACTCTTTATTTTATTTGAGTTATATTGGAATTACAATATTTTTAGTATTGAATCCCTTACTTGAATTGGCAAATGATTTAAATAAAATGAAATGCTGTGAAAATTTGATTTAAGAATTATAAGAATAGACATTATGATACATGCTAGGCATTAGTAATAACATTTCTACCAATGTCTTAATAACTATGTAGATAAGTCAAATCAAAGTCAATGTTTCAACACCATCATGATGAAAAATTCAAAAAAATTATAGATGAATTTATACTATCTTCATCTGGTAATGAATCAATAAAATACATTTTAAGCAAAATAGATTTAGAGGCATTCAAATTAGGAATTTCTTTTTATCAAATGATATTCATATTAATCCAAAAAAATGCTATCCATAACAGAAAATCTTGAATATAAGATAAGTGACAAAATATTAAAGAAACTTTTTTTTATATATTTTAAAATAAGTTTCTAATAATAAAAGCTAAATACAAGCTAGTATTCTATCTACAATAGTAGACTCCTCTTTAGAACCACTATTGGTATTACTCCAGATACATCCATAATACCTAAATAATCAGCATATTATTGTTATAATGATAAATATATTACCTTAAATTATACAAATAAATCAATATATTATACATAATGAAATATGACTATACACTAGTCATTAATACATAACGTTATATACCTTAGTAAGTATATATATATATGGCAGCAAGAAAACACGATAAAAAAGAAGAAAATTCAAATGAAACTCATTCAATAACAGAACAACAATTTCAACAAGAACAACAACAAGCCGTTAATAAAGTATTAGATGAAACTAGAGATAATATCAAGAAAACAACTAATGAAGCAAGAAAAGAAATTCCACGTTATACCCAAATTGTTAATGATTATCAAGAAAATACCATTCAATCTATTAGAGAAATTACAGATAATTATGTAGAATCACAAAAAGATATTCTAATGAATTCATTTCAAATGTGGTCTAATTGGACTGTATCTCCTAGACAAATGGCTGAAAACTATGGAAAGATAGTCAGTAGCTTTGCGGACAATGCGGTAGCAGCAACTAGAGTCTTAAATAATACTGTATTTGCAAATTTAGATTCTGTCAATACATCAGTTCAACATACAAAAGAGAATGTAAAGGAGCTATCAAAAATTGGAGCTAATACTGTAAAAACCTTCCAACAAGTTTCAAGCGACAATATTCATAATAAAACAACAAATTCTTCAAAGATAGAGTAATTAATTAGCAATAACATAATCTACATATTTTTTTATTATTTGAACATTATATTAAATAAAAGTAATAAAGTAGATAAAAAAAATCAACATATTAAAATATTTGAACATAACTTTATTTAACTATATTGTCTAGCTATATATCAAGTGGTTCTGTTTGGAGTTCTTTGGACTGAAAAACCAAACTAGAGGACATGTAGCTCATGAGCCTCACTGAACCTCCTGTTCTATTACTTTAATAGCTCAACTATATCTCTAATATATTAAGAAAAATTAATAATTGTAAAATCATTTTTAGATAATTTAATAATAATAAATTTAAATAAAAGATAGTTTTGATAGAACGATATTTCCGATATTAAATTATCATATTTAGAAATAATGGTCAAGTTTTATCAGGAAAAATAAGGGAAAAGAATGAAAAAACTATTGCTACGACTACTAATATAGGATGTTGTCTATATATAATCGTAGTTTGGATTCAATTTTAAAATCAATAATAAAACGACAAATACCTTTTCTAATTGGTGGTACTATTACTGGAACAATTATGGCATACTATTATGGTTTTTTATTTACTATTATAGTAAATAGTATAATGTGGTATGTGA
>DATDKD010000026.1:0-5859 GCA_036520175.1 Nitrososphaeraceae archaeon | reverse complement strand
TAGTCTGTTTTAAGGCTTTAAATACGGCTTGTTTAAATTATTTTTATGGCAAAAGTACAGCATTACCGCGGTCTTAATACGAACCTAGACACACTCTATGATAATATAAAACAAGAACTACAAGATCAAAAGGACATCGAGATCGTTTCAGAATACAACGGTACCATGAATTCTGTTCCTTTACGCAGTATTGTAGCCGTAAATAAATCTCCGAAGGTATGGGCCGGGTCTTTACGTGAGATTCATGTATCAGTGACAGGTAACCCAAATGATTATGCCGTCGAGGTAGCATCTGGTGCATGGTTTGGAAGTCTGGTGTGGACGGGTGCTGTAGGACTAGTAATTGGAGGACCTATTGGTCTTGCTGCTGGAGCTACAGTTGGAGGAATAATGGCATATGAATTTGAGAAGCATATATGGAATAAGATTCTAGAAGTAGTTAGAAAAGAAAGTCAGGTACAGCCTACAATCGATTCTATTGATCACTATTCTCACAGCAGTTGACATATTTCATAATTGGATAGTAGTCGGAACATTCAAGTTTAACCCTGTTGGTATCTAGTGTTAGCAGACGGTAACTATTACATATATTAATATTTATCTTTGTAATGTCATAATAAAAATAGCGAAGAAAGTGGAAAGAAAAATTATTTAACCAAAAAATCTTTAACCACAAAAACATATGCATTCACTTTTACAATGAATATATAATAATAATTACAAATCCTCTTTTTAGGTCAAATTTGTTTCACATCCCACTGGCCCCATTCTATAAGTGGGTTCATATACTTTGAATTTGATATTAGATTTTTTAAAGAATAAAAGAAGAATAATTGTTCAAATTTCGGAAAGATAATTGAAAATCATTGTTGAACCCATTTAATTGATAGGACCAAGCAGATATGAATCTAATTTTGGGAAAGTTGATTTTTAATCTAATTTTTATTGATGGTTTGTTTATTCGATAGCTTATTAAATAATGATATAATTTTTTGAAAATCATTTTCGGTAGCATTAGATCTAGCAAATTCTACTAGATCAGTAATTTTCAAGCATTCTCTAATAGCATCTATAGGATAATTATGTTTTTGTATTAATCTTATTAATTCTTCACTAGTTATTTCTCTTTTAAGACCTGCATCATAGCTCAAAAATAATCTAATTGCTTTCCCGGCAGTTCCAAAAGCTTCCTTGTATTCTCCTTTATCATGATACTGTTGAGCTTGAGATATTAATTTTTTTGATTCAATAATATGTTCAAAGGATTTTAATTTTGGAATTGTTGGAGAAGAATCATTAATAGTAAATGTTTTTTTCTTTAAGAATTTTTTAATTACAAAATAAACAGATATTACAGATACAATAGCCACAACCGATAGTATTAACAAAATTAGACTAGATGAGTGAGAACTGTCATCTTCTAATGTGACATGCTTAATCTCATCATTTTCAAAATTTGCTGTGATTTTTGCGTTATCGTGTTTTTGATTCTCATATTGAAGTATTATATTAGTTTCATTTTCATTGTCTTGAAAATTGATATCCTTTTGAGAAAATCCTTCTGTGACTAACTGATTATGAAATTGTTGAAATAGGGTATTTTGTTTTAATTTTTCTAAAAGTTTTTCTTGTCGATCTTGTGTTTGTTGTTTGAGCTCAGTTATTGTTCCATTTTTCATATTTCCTTGTAATGTAGCCCATTTTCCATCTGTATTTTTGTATTTTATATCAAAACTGCCAGTATCATTAGACATAGGATTCAAAATATCGTCAGTAACATTATAACCATTTTCTAAGAGTTTTTGGTGTCTATTTAGAAAATCATTATTAGATGATAGTTGCTTTTGAAACTCTTTTTTTATTTGTTCTTGTTGTTGTACCTGTTTTTGTATTTGTTGCTTTAATGCAGAGCTGTCTTGAGATAATTGGTTGTTTTGAAGACGTTGTTGCTGATTTTGCGATGGATTTTGTTGATTTTCAAGTAGTTCATTTAGTCTTTGTTCCATCTGTTGTTCTTGTTGAGAAAATAAATCTTGTTGATTTTCAAGTAGGTCATTTAGTCTTTGTTCCATGTGTTGTTCTTGTTGAGAAAATAAATCTTGTTGCTGAGATTGTTTGTTTGGTTGAGAAGAGCTTTGTGTTTTATTTTGTTGATTATTTTTTTGAGAATCATCAGATACAAAATGAACTATTATAGGACCTAGAGAAACAGTTCGATCTCCGTTTTCATTATAATTAAAATTTAGATTCATGATTAAATTAGAAGGAGTATCAGACGTACCTAAATCCAAAGAAATTTTTTGGTTTTCTTCGTTTATTACAAGAGATTTTGCTTCTGTATTAGAATTTGAGAATTGAACATTTCCCTGATTGATTTGCTGTGCTATAGTGTATTGTAAGATGCCAGAAATCTGTTTTCCATAAGTGCTGTTTATTTCAATTGGAATTATAGCCTCTTCGCCAATTTTAAAATAATATTCAGTTTGTTCAGTTGAGAACAAAATATCTTGTGCATAAACAGCTTGGAGGGAAACTAGAAAAATAAATAATGATAATAAAACAAGTATTTTCATTGTATTATTCTACCTCTACCATATCTCAAATAGATCTGTAAAAAGAAAATACCAAATGCAAAGACAAAAAACCAATCTTTAATGTTAGTTTCTTCTTTTTCTCGTTTTATATCAGTACTGATATTTTGATAAATCTCATTTAATGTTTTAATATCAACAGACTTGAAATATTTGCCACCTGTCTGCTCTGCAATAGCTTTGAGGGTATCTTCGTCTAGTTCTGCATATTGCGGTCTACCAAAAAAATCATAACCAAGAACAGTTTTTCCGTAAGAACCAAGACCAATTGTGTAGACTTGGATATTGTTTGATTTTGCAAAAGCTATGGCTTCTGATGGAGAGATTACTCCTGCATTACTTACCCCATCGCTTAGTAAAATCACAACTTTTTTCTTATTTTGGATAGAGGTTGCCATATCAATTCCTAGACTTAATCCATCACCAATAGCCGTTTCACCGTTTGTTGGAGCAATATTAGAGAGTTTTTCTATCACTTTGTCCTTATTGGGAGTCAGATACGCTGCAGTAGTTGCACCTGTCTCAAATATTACAATTCCGGCATTATCTTTAGGAGGTAATGACTCCACAAGAATTTTTGCAGAATTTTTTGCAGCCTCAAGTCTGTCAGGTTTATAATCTGTAGCTTGCATACTGCCTGAAACGTCAATCACAAGCACTACATTTACTCCTTCTTTACTTTGTTCAAGGGGGATGTGTGGATTAGCAAATCCAATAATCATCAATCCAATTGTTGCCAAAGATAGATAAAATAACCATAAATCTCTCCGAAATTTTCTTTTATTGCCTATTGCAGATTTAATATATTCTAAATTACTGAATTTTATCGCTTCCTTTCTCTTTTTAGATATTATTTTATAATATAGAAAATACAATCCAGGAATAACAAGAAGCGCAATTAAAACAATCTGAGAATCGAATCCGGCCAAAATCTTCATCTCCTAATTCTTTTTTTAAAGAATTTTCTTAATGGAATTGCGTAATTTTCATCAGATAAAATCTTTATAAAATCTATTTTCAAATTTATTAGATTTAAAATCAATTGTGACTCATTATTTGATACAATCTCTGTGTATTTTTTTTGAAATACAGGATCGGATGTATCAACAAGAATCTGTTCTCCTGTTTCTTCATCTTCAAGCTGTATTAATCCTATCTCTGGAATTTCTTGCTCACGTAAATCAGAGATTTTTAATATAATGACATCATGCTTTCTCCTCAATATTTTTAATGGTTTTAGATAATCATTTGAATCAAAAAAATCCGAAAGTACAAACAAAATACACCGTTTTTTTAGAATTTTTGAGACTTGACCGAGTGTTGTTTTCAAGTTAGTAGTTTTTGATTTTTGTTGGAAAGAAATGATTGAGCCTAGAATTTGTAGAACATGTTTTTTCCCCTTTCTTGCAGGAATAAATTTTTCAATTTTATCAGTAAATAAAAAAATACCAATATTATCATTATTTCTCAGTGCTGCAAACATTAAGCTTGCTACAATTTCTAATGCTTTTCTTTTTTTAGGAATTTTATTTCCAAAACTTCCAGAACTGGACATATCTAAAAGAAAATATACTTGCAAATCTCGTTCTTCAACAAATTCTTTAACGTAAGGTTGATTGTATCTAGCAGTAACATTCCAATCTATAGAACGTATATCATCTCCTGATCTATATTCTCGAAGTTCTGAAAATTCAATACCTTGTCCTTTAAATGTGGAGTGATAATTTCCTGTGATTAATTCATCCACTAAATGTTTTGTAGAAATTTCTAGTTTTTTAATTTGCTTTAGAATTTCTTGTGTTTGATTCATTGGATCACTTTTAGATGATTATAACAACACCTAAGGAACAGGGATTTTCTCTAGAATAGTTTTAATTATTTGATCACTAGTAATATTTTCAGCTTCTGCATCATAGGTAAGAAGAATTCTGTGTCGTAGTACATCATAGACAATATCTTGAATATCTTGTGGAATTACGTATCCCCTTCCATTAAGAAGTGCATTGGATTTTGCGCCTACCGTGAGCCAGAGAGAAGCCCGCGGTGATGCACCATACTCTATCTTACTGTCAATATCAAGATCATAATCTTCTGGATGTCTTGTCGCGTCAACAATCTGGGCTACATAGTCACGAATTTTTTGATCTGTATAAATTCGGTGATTAAATTTTTGAATTTCTATTAATTGATCAGCAGAGATTATTTTTTGTATTTTAACATCAATGCCTTCTGTGAATCTATGAATAATTTTTGATTCTTCATCTTTTCTAGGATATGACATCAACAGCTTAAACATAAATCGATCAATTTGTGCTTCAGGTAGCTTGTAGGTACCTTCTGATTCAATAGGATTTTGGGTAGCCATAACAAAAAATGGTTCCTTAAGTGGATACGTCTCTCCTTGTATGGTTACTTGTTTTTCTTGCATTGCTTCTAATAATGCTGATTGGACTTTTGGAGGGGCTCTGTTTATTTCATCCGCTAAAACAAAATGAGAAAAGATTGGTCCTTTTACTGTCCTAAATGAGGTAGAATTATGATCGTAAATTTTGGTTCCAATAATATCTGCAGGCAATAAATCAGGAGTGAATTGTAATCTCACAAAATTGGAATCAATGCATTCTGATAATGTCTTAATTAATAAAGTTTTGGCAAGACCTGGAACTCCCTCTAATAATACATGACCCTTTGACAACAATGACAATATTAATTTGACAATGATTTTATCTTGACCTACAATTACTTTACTAATCTCATTGTGTACATTAGAAAGAAGTTGGCAATATTGTTCGGCTTTCCGGTTTAGCTCTTCAATTTCTGGATTCAACATATCAGTCATCATACTAAGAAAACCAGTATGTCAATTTTCATATAAATATTGTTTAACAACGTTCTCTAAAGAATTGGATCATTTAAAAATCAAATTCTTATTGACGTAGAAATTAACATACTTCTATAGTAGTAGAAACCATAACATATGTTTTCTTAATGTCAGAATTCATAGTTTCCAATTGTCATATTCCCATTCCTTACCACCTCCAAACCCAACTTTTCCAAATACCGAGTGGATGTTGATTCTACTTGTAATATGTAACTAAATAGTCTTTGAATATAAGCATGTATATCATAAAAGATCATACTCGCAAATATACTATTTGGTTTTTTAATATATTTATTAAAATATAATAAATTAATATTTATAATTTGTATAATCATATGAATTCTGAAATATTAAAATTTCAAATAATAAGAATATAAAATAAAAAAA
>DATDKD010000025.1:0-4817 GCA_036520175.1 Nitrososphaeraceae archaeon | reverse complement strand
CAATGTTTAAATACAACTATTATATTAATAATTCATTGATTTATATAAAATACGAAAATTTTTATAAAATTAATGTTATATCAAGATAGAGGTATGAAAATTTAGTGAATGAAGCATATATTTTATTAAATATTGATTATAAACAACAACAAAGCATTCTTGAAACAGCAAAAAAAATATCATGTGTTAAGGAGGTAAAATCTGTATATGGGATTTATGATATTTTAGTAATTCTAGAATCGTCTGATATACAACAAATAAAGAATTCTATAGATGAGCATCTTTACAAAATGGAGGGTGTCAATAACCTTACATCATTAATTTCGGTGGGATAATTGACCAGCGACTATGAAATTATTGTAGTTGGTGCCGGACCCGCAGGATTATCAGCAGGTATTTATATTGCTCGCCAAAGGACTTCATGTCTAGTTATATCAAAAGACCTTGGTGGTCAACTAAATGTAATTCCACGTCTTGAAAACTATCCTGGAACTATTATGTCTAGTGGCCCCTTACTTGCAAGAACTTTAGAAAACCAATACCTTACGTTTAAAGGAGAATTGATATACGATACAATAGAACGGATAGATGAATCTGAAAATGGGTTAACAATTAAAACTAATAGATCAGAATATACCTGTAAATCTATAGTTTTGGCACCAGGTAAAGTACCAAATAACTTAGGAATTGCAAATGAAAATGTATTTGCAAATAAAGGAGTTCATTACTGTACTAAATGTGATGCACCATTTTATCAAGATAGAGTGACAGCTACCGTAGGGGTGGGCGGCTATCTTCTTGAATCTGGAATTCTCCTTTCACGGATGGCTTCAAAGGTTTATTTAATTTACAGGGGAGGTGCTTTAGGAGGTGACAAAGAGATAATATCTTCTATAGAAAAAAAAGAGAATGTTGAATTGATTCCTAATACTATGATTAAAGAAATTCATGGTAATAGTACTCTTCAAAAAATTGTTATTAAAGACAACCAAGGTTTAGAAAAGACACTTAACGTCGATGGTTTATTCATTGAAATGGGATCAAAAATCAACTTAGATTTCGTTAAACATCTTATTAAAGTTAATTCAAAAGGTGAAATAGAAGTAACTGAGGGTGGAAAAACAGTACATCCAGCGATCTTTGCAGCAGGTGATGCAACAAATATTTTATATAAGCAAATTGTGGCAGCTTGTGGTGATGGAGCAGCAGCCGGACTATCTGCTTTTAACTATATTGAGAAACTGAAAGGGAAACCAGGAATTAGATCAGATTGGAAAAAGACAATTGGCGATACTGTTTTTCACTACTAAATAAAAGTGGAGAGAAATTTTAATGTAATTAATTTCACGGCGATGATGAATATAATATTCTTTTTTTAGTAATAATCGCATAATCCATTACTATAGGAATAGTTTATGTCAATAATAGAAGGCTATGGTTACTAGATCTATATTGCCTACAAAAGTGCAAAATATGGCGATATTAATTATTAGCATTATTAGTACATGTTTTAGGACGATAGATGTTTTACATAAAATACTTCAATAAATAGAAATTATAATTTAACAAAAATATATCAAAAAAAAGGGGAGATATTTTATTTTTCTTAAGACTCAAGTCGCAAATAATATAACTATATAAACTATAATAAAGATACCTATAAACAAACCTGTACCTTTAAGCATATTTCCTATTGAAGATTCTTTTTTCTTTAAAGTATTATTGTCTTTCGTAGATATAGCCATTATATTATATTATAAACCCATAGTAATAAAGATATAATATGCTAAAGTTTATAATGATTTAAAAACCCCATTTTAAAGCAAAGTCCTACATCTATTGATTTCTATCAATTCATAATTTTAGAGAAAAACAAATTATAGAGAAAAATCAATAAAGAAAATATACTATTAAAATTAAGTTTCTAAATTAAACTAAAACCTTAAAATCCAAATATTAGACATTTATATATATGGGATGGGCAAAAAAAATAGCAGGATATTTCTTTGGAGTAATAATCGTTTTATTTGGTTTTCTTTGGATTGCATCAACAATGACAATGTCTGTAATATTTGTTGGTTTCATAGGATTGATGATAATATCGGGAGGATTTGTCATTATATATTTAGGCCATAGATCTGGAAGAAAGAAAAAACAACTTCAACCACACGTTTCAACAACAAATGCAGAAAACAATAATTTGTAAAATTTTTATCATAAAAGGGTACTCTACGTCAGTCTTTATGAATATCAAAGAAAGGGGAGAATTGAAAAAGTTAAAGGCGTTGCTAAACTTTTGATAAAATTTTGTAATGAGGATATATCGAGTCAAGGAAGTAGTATAGGTATAGTTAAAAAACTTATGTTTTACAATTAACTATTCTAATATTTACTATAAAAAGATATGATAATTGGAATGATAGAAATACCATAATTGAATGTTTGAACTATCATACGTAAAATGTATTATTATTTATTGTATTGTTGTATTTCTTGTAAGTTGTGTTGTGTTAGCTTTGTTATAATCTATAACTAAACATGATCCGATTTTTTTATCACCCTCTACCGAACTAAAATCCATGATTTTATCAAATTCATCACAAATAAAAGTATCTGATCCCAAACCGCCCACCATAATATCTGATCCCTCTCCTCCATTAATCTCATCGTTTCCTTCACTTCCATCAAGATGATCCTCCCCTTTTCCACCATCTACTTTATCATTACCTTCATCTCCCGTTATTACGTCCACATCTCTTTCTCCGATCAAATTGTCATTACCTTTGTCGCCTTCAATTATGTCATTTCCTTGTTGTCCTTTTATTATATCATTACCTTCATCTCCATCAAGTTCATCATCTCCTCTTCCACCAGTTAGTTGATCATCACCTTCTTTTCCATTTAACTTATCATCTCCATCACCTCCCTTAATTTTATCATCGACTATAGTTCCTTCTATCTTGAGATCTACTTTAGGTTTGATAATAGAAGGAGGCGGGATTGTATGAGTAATATTGGAAGAAGAGGCATTGTCTATTTGACTGTAGACAGTTTGTATTGTCATATATTGCAGAGGTAAGACCAGTAAAATAATTATTATTATATATAAATTAAGGCTAGAATTATTCAACTTTTATTCATTTTATCTAAATAATGTAATTTAAAATATTGTAGGTTAATTTTATTATTGTTATTAATAATATAATCTTCATTAATAATTATCTTAATGAAAAATTATGTTTTTGGAAATCGAAATCATTCAAAGACAATAATTAGAACCAAAAACCTTACCTAAGATACATTAGCCTCCATTCATTACAATTTTTTTGTCACATTTTTCACTTTCTTAATACAAATACAAATATAGGTGTGATTTTTAAGCTTTTTCTTAATTGCAATAAGTTAAATTGTAAGAAAAAGAATTATTGATATAATCATATTTGTTATCAATGATAAAATTTTTCATTTATGATTAAATGTTATTGTTGACAAGTTGGACACCAAAAGGTTACACGATTAGTTAGTGTCTTTTCTGATTTAATCAATGATCTGCATATCCAACATTCTTTTCCTGTTCTGCGGAAAACCCAGTGCCTAGTATTCCAAGAACTTTTCTCATTTTCTAACAAAGGTCTAGTTCTGCCAGACTTCTCATATCCATATCTAAGTAATTTTGGAATTCTTTCCAAAAGAATATTTTCTTCTGTTGGCTTCAGTTGCGATACTTGTTTAAAAGGTGAAATTTTACAAATAAATAAAATTTCCGATTTATATTTATTACCTATACCAGAGATTATCTTTTGATCTAATAAAGCCTCCGAAATTAGTAATTGTTGTTTTGTATGTAATCTCGTTTTAGCTTCATCTATATCAAAAATTTCGTTTAAGCAATCTGGACCAAGCGATTTTATCGGTTCCTTTTCTGAAGGATTATCTATTGAAAATTGTAAAATTGGACCATTAAATTCAACCAATACCGTTTCCTTAGTAATAATTGTTAATCTTACACGTGAGTCCTCTCTTACATCTTTAACATTTTTTAGTGATAATGGATTTTTTTTCAATGTGACTCTCTTAGGTGGTATTGCTAATCCTTTATCGTACTTGTGTCTGTCATAAAAACGCCATTTTCCCCACATCATCATATGATTACGAAGATAAATTCCTGAAGAAAATTTGATTACAATATTCTTTCCGAATGTCTTTATTTCTTTTACTTTAGATCCTATAATTTTATTTTTGATATCAATATTCAAATTTTTAAATATAATATCTTCTATTTTTTTTCCGAACATTGAACATATTATTTTATCTGCAATAATCTTTACTTCAGGACCTTCGGACATTAAATATATTAGTATTACTAGATAATATTTAATCAATGGCTATTTAATATAATTTTAAATCCAAATAGAAATTATAAGTAGAAAATAATAAGCTCTCGTTTGCCTATTATTATATTAATTATTATTAAGATCTACTTACAATCTAAGGCAACTTTAAGTCTTATAATTTATAATTTATTAATCCAAATAATAGTTGATATGTATAATATATATTTTGGAGTGATCGATATAATTTATACCAATGAGAATGTAATAATAACATGTTTTTTAGAATGATATTCATTTTAGTTAATTATATACTTGATTTTAATGAAAAAAGAATTCAAAATGTTAAGCCATTAAATGAATATTTTTTATATTTTCACAATTTCTATATTTGCTCAAAATATTATTTACTGACTCTAAAACCATATTCCTGAATTTTTCTGGTGCATAAGCTGGAAGAGATTCTAATTCTATCTGAAATAGCCG
>DATDKD010000024.1:0-2027 GCA_036520175.1 Nitrososphaeraceae archaeon | reverse complement strand
ATTATTCGTGGATTGAACACTGAAACCATAACTATTCAACTCCCTTAGGTAATTACTTTTCTCGGGTTCACTATTTTGTTAGAGTAAACAAAGTAATCTATAATATGAAATATCAGAAATCTTGGATTTTTGAATGATATTTAAAAGTTTATTAAAAAGTCAGTTATATAGGGTTAATATAAACGATATTCGGCTATGTCTTTTTCTATAACTCCTAAACTGTCATAGAAAGATTTAATGCATTTTTGATAAATCGAATAATGGAATTTCCTTCCGTCGAAACATTCACGTGGATTTTTATCTCCATGTTGATGATTTATGTTCTGACAATGTCCTTCTTTGACTTTATTTGTTAGATTCATTAGTGTCCAAGACATAAATATTAGACTTAAAATCCACATCTTTATTTCCAAATTATTTCTATCATACCGAACACCGCATTCTTGGGATTCATAAGTTTCAGAAGGTATAAGATGATCTAAATTTGCTATTATATTATTTAAAAGAATATTGATGTCTGTTCCTTCTTTTGTATTTATTTTGCTAATTTGATCTTGAACCATATGATAATATTCATTTATGTTTGCTTGAGTAATTTCCATATTTTTATTATGTAAATGAATTATATTAATAAGTCTAAAGATAATATTAAATATAAATACCATTCATAAAGATAAAATAATTTTTAAAAATCTATTATAATAATAAAATTTTACAGATTTTCCCTTCTAATAAAAGCTAAATACAAGCACTGAGATCTCTACAATAGTAGACTCCTCTTTTAGAACCGCTATCGGTACTTCTGATAGAATTAATTCTGCTAAATATATAGATACACGGAGATACCTCATTATTATGATTATTCAATTTTAATTTTCTTTGAATGTGAAATATGGAACTTATTATACCAAAATAAAGCTCCTGACATTATAATAAAATCTGTTATATAGAAGAGCTCCCAAAACCAAAGATTTTCAGAATTGCCTGTTACAAAATCATTAACATAGCCGTCATCTGCTATTGCATTGACTAATAATGATAATGAAGATAGAAACCAAGGGATATTGTGTTCATAATCCTTACGTAAGGTTACCAGTATTATTGAAGAAGGTATGATTAATATAAAATCTAAAATAGGATACAAAATAGTTACTATAATAGCTATAAAATCATCTTCAATATTCCAATCATAAGAAAATAGATTAACTAAATTATAACTAATAAAAAGCACTGTAATAATTGATACTCCAATAACAGTTGTTGATTTTATTTTAATGTGTAAAAAACGTATTACTATAAATAAATGTAAAGAGAGAAACCCATATCCAGCAAACCACAAAACATCTGTAATAGTTACGAGTCTTTGTTCTTCTATTCCCAATGCATAATAATTATAAAAAAGTGTAAAATCTGCAGAAAACCATGATATAATACCTAGAGCAAGAAACAAATATGATTTACCATGAAGGCCATGAATTCCGTATCTATAGATAGCAATAATAACTAAAATTGAAGCAGTAGCTGCAGTTATGTTTAATGTCCAAAGAGAAACAGAATGCTTACTGTGTTCTTCTGAAAATATTACGATAACATTTGCAATGATTATAGCTATTATCATTGAGAAAATAAAATATTTTAGTGTTAATCTATGGCTGGTCTTTTCTTCTGAAGACAAAGGTTGTTGAGGATATGATATTGTCTTGGTATTAAGTATTCATTAGGAATGTAGTTAAGAATTTAATTTCAAAATAGAAATTGAAAAATTGCATAAAAGGAGAATTCGGGTAGTTAATGTAAAAACTACAATCCAATGTAGTTAGTAATTTAGTATTTTAAAATGTCACGATAATTCTAAAATAATTATTTAATAATAAAAGCTAAATGCATGGTAATAGTCTATCCACAAAATAGACTCCTCTTTTAGAACTGCAATCGGTATTGCTCCAGATGGGCCTGTAGTTTTCTTGGGTTCACTAGCATAGTGTGAAAGTTAAAAATGAATGAAATGAATATGCCTCCTATTGTAT
>DATDKD010000023.1:0-12138 GCA_036520175.1 Nitrososphaeraceae archaeon | reverse complement strand
TCTTAAAATGCATAACGAAATTGGAGAATTATTACTAACTACAATTAAAATAACCAATTAATTTTATAAGCTGAAAATAGGGAACAATTAAACACTCTCCAATCGCCGGCGACAAATCACTATGGTTTTTTTAAATATTGTCTTTTGGAAGTAAATAAAAAAACTAAATATTATGTAGTAGAATCCTACTACATGGACGAATCCACTCCCACCAGCTTGCTAAATATGTAAATATTTAGTATTTTAACATTTTTCAGTAATATATTATCAATAAAAAATAGATAGTGAATGTTATAAGAATCATTCACTAAGTAAAATTATATAGTATATATTACTGAAAGATTCTTCGAATTTTAAATGTAGCAGCAATAGCCTTTAGTGCTAATACCGTTGCTACACTGGACCATGTTAAGATTATTGGTGCGACAACCCCTGTGTTAGATCTTCCATCTGGTGGATTTACCGCAGAAGTAGTATCTCTACCTAATTAGTTCCAAATTGAAGAGATAAAATCTATGCAGACATTAACGCCGGGTACAGACGAAATAATATCTTCCATTTGGAGGTTGTGTCAGTTGTGGTAATTAATATGAGAAGTAGTGCTAATTTCTTTTTTTAATGAAACAAATTCAACTAATCTTTTAAAATACATAATATAATAAAAGTAATTCTTAATTCTCTGTTTTACTATAACATTAGATTCTTATTTTAGAACTGCTATCTGTATTTCTCCTACCGTAATATAATTAAATAAAGGTAATCAAACAGCTCAAATCATGAAATATTTTCTACTTTCTGTCCTAATAAAATGCCAGAATAAGCAAAATCATTTTTCATTATAGCTTCAGTGTACTGTGAAAATAGTGACTTGTCAATACATGAACCATGCATAGGATATACAATATTCGGTGATAAGTCTACAAGCCGTTTAGTAGTATTTCTTACTGGTTTCTCACTGGCAAATATTCCAGCACTTCTATAAAGATTAATCATTGATTCTGAAAGGTCTTCAGATATGACTGGCTTATTCTCTCCTGGTTGGATAAATAAATCAGAAGTAAATAATGACTTAGTATTCTCCTCAAATATCATCATGCTATCCCACTGATGAACATGTGGTGTCATAATGAATTTGAATTGCCTTTTTCCAGTATTTAGAATATCATTATCCCAAACTGATAAATGGTCTAAAGGAATATTATACCAACCCGTCATATTCAACTTTGAAGTTAAATCGCTACATACTAATTTTGCATCAGCAGATTCTAAAAATTCCATTCCACCCCATTCATCACTTTCAAAGTGCAAAAGGGACACGTATGCTAACTTTTGCAAAGGAATTACTTCTTTGATTTTTTCTTCTATCTTTTTATACATTCCTATAGGACCAGTATGAATCAACATGGATTTCTCGTCATTAATCAAAAATTGGTTAAATGTTATTCCAAACTCATTTGAAAATCCAGATATTCTATAGATTCCATCAGTAATTTCTGAAATGGTAACTTCAATATCTTTAAGATTAATATTGGACTTGCTGACTTCTCTCATCATCAATAAAACAAAGGTATGAAACTAATATATTTTCATAGAATTATTTCTTTAAAGATTAGTAAAATTAAATACCAAATCTTCAACTTGACTTTATTAATTCTCTTATTCACAAAGTTTAATCTAACTGATTTAAGAACTTGATTTACTAATAAATTCAAAATGTTACTAATGTTTTGAAAATTAAAATAAGTTTCTAATAATAAAATCTAAATATAGGAAGTGGTAAAAGCCTCCTATATAGAATTCTATTCCCTATTATTTTATACAGATTAGGATTATATTTAACAATAAAAAAATTCTACAGTATGAATTGTTGACAAAATTAAATACGATAATTATTTCATGGTACAATTCTGAGCTAAAATATGAACATTTCTTATATTCTTTATTTGCAAATAATATGTTGAATGTTTTACTATAGTTATCTTAACTTTTCTTGTGGTATTAATATTAAAATAAGTAAATCACATTTCTAATAATATGGGAAATAGAAGTAGGACAGAAATTGTAGCAATGATACTGAATGCTGCAAATGGAGGCGAAACCAAAACAAAAATTATGTACTTTGCTTTTCTAAGTTATGGGCAATTAAAAGAATATCTTTCTATTTTGATAGAAAACAATCTAGTAGAATATCTGGATGGGGCTAATAAATTCAAGACTACAGAAAAAGGACTAAACTTTCTTAAAATGCATAACGAAATGGGAGAATTATTACAGACTACTTTCGAAAACAACTAATTAAGCAAGCGGAGAATCAGTAACAACTGAAGATTCTCCAAGAGCTGACGACGAATCAATAGTTATATTAGTACTGCTATCAGTATTATTCCATCCTCCGCAAATTTCTAATGAATTCACATTCCTTACTATTTCAAAAAACAAGTTAAAAAATAAGTTTCTAATAATAAAAGCTAAAGACTCTGTGATAGAACTCTACTACTCACTAACCAATTCCAAATGATAAATAACTTCTTTCTGTAAAAGGTTGTAATGCCTTATATATTTCTTAAAGTTAAAAGTACAAATACAAATAGATACCCATAAATCAGAAATAGAATTCTTATCTTAGTCCCTCCTTAAATTGACATTAGAGTATTTATTTTGATATTTATTATAAGTTTATTATACAATAAATTTACATACTTCCAGTCATAGGCATATTCATTGAACTAGAATTCATATTACCAGTAATAGTATTTTTAGAAGGAGAAAGAGTAAATGTCATTTCAGTTGTTTTACTTTGATTATTTTGAATATTACTATTATTCTCTACTATTTTTTGAGCAATATCCATAACTGTAGGTTTTGTTAACATAATATGAACTACATCTTTGGAGGAATTTGTTCTATCTACCAGTAATGATTTATTTGTTAAATCAATATTATTGACAGTACCTTTATATCCATTTGCAGCTAGAGGACTCGGTTTTGGAATAGATATTTCCTCATGGACATAAAGATTCACTTTTTTCAATCTATCAAGATTCCAATCAAAAGGCATTGCAAATTTTAACTCATTAGCCGACGAATCATAGTTAAAATTGTTTAATGCATCATAATACGAAATTGCATCTATAGTATAATCAGTTCCATTAATCTCAAGATCTTTATCTATTGAATAACCTACACTAAGCCAACCTTCATACACTGGTTGGCTATCTGTTGGAATAAAGGTTCTATCAAAATCAAGTGTTTCTATAGTAACAATAAAGTGATAAAGACCCCCTTCGGCAAATATGGGTCCTGTCGCAGAGACAGGATGTTCCATATCGCCAGTATAAGATAGTAAAATAGTATCTTGCTCACCATTTATTGTAATGTGATCAGCACTAGATGGTCTCATCTGTATTCCTAGATTGCCAGTATGAGAATGAAAAGTATCTAGTAGTAAACGCTTTCCACTTTTTTCAATCTCTATAAGATATGTTACATGTTTTAGAGTTTCATTCGTAGCAGTATCAGATAATCGAAATTGAATTAAAGGAGTTTGACCACCTTTTAAGGTGTCTGTCGTAACTACAGGAGGGGACATCTTTATCAAAAGTGAAAGATCTCTTCCAGCCATGGATGCTGATAATTCTTCCTGAAACAAGCCATCTCCAAAGATGGGAATAAATATAAAAGTATTGACAATTAGCAGAGGAAAAATGAAAAATAAAATAGAAATAAAGCTAATAGATGTCATAATAACAATAATAATGATCACTTATAATTTTATAAATTTATGGTTTTTTAGGATTCTCTAAAATCCTTATCAGTTTGAAAGCTGTCAAAAACCGTCGGGTTTTTATTTTACAAATTTCATATTAAATCTACAGTATATCTTAATGCATTAGGTTTCTTCAACAAATAGTCCACAAAATGGATCTTTTGCCATGTTCTATATCCCTAAAGTTTGGATAAAATCATTAAAAGAGTATAACATTACAATAGTAAAATTAATCTAGTTGTGATATTACTTTACTTAAATTTTTTTGCATAAAAAGGTAGGGTTTAACCGATGTTGCAGTACCAGCAATTCTTCTACATTCATCAGCACATTTTCTATATGATTGAGTACATTGTTTGCAGTGATCATATCAGTATGTCTTTCACATTGTTTGGTACAAGCATCGCAGATATCAGCATATAGATTGCAGAATTGCTTTGAAAATTCGCCATAACAACCTATAACCTTCTTTTTTTATATTGGTGACTGTTGTTCCATATTTCTCCAAGTCCAATCTATTAATTTTATAATCCTTTCATTATATTCATTATAGGTAGGATGTAAGTTAGGTCTTATTCGCCTCTGATGTTCAGCTTTAATAGATAGCAATGATTTTCAAATTTGTTTATTGTATCTGTAGCCATCTGTTCTTCATCTTTATTACTGTTTTGATTTATCCATGGGTCAAAATTTGGCATTACCGCATACACAAAAATGTTATTTATCAATTTGATAGATACATTAAGAGAGGAAGAGGGAGAAAGGCTAGACTTATAAAGTTAATCATTGAACAAAAAAACAGCTGGTTTAATAGTGATGCCACCAAATAATAAACTATGGAGGTTTTTTCTCATTTTAACCAATAATTCTAATTATTATAATCATAATAATAGTATATTATTAGTTGATGATGAAAAAGATATCCTAAATCTTTTTTGTGCTTGCTTACAGAAGTTTGGCTATGAAACTATTCCATTTAACAATCCTGTTGATGCCTTAAATTATATTAATACTAGCAATATTTCTGATTGTTCTCTCATTATTACAGATTATAAAATGCCTCAAATGTCTGGTATAGATTTGATAAAGAAGATAAGAGAAAACGATACTACTTTTAAATTAAAAATCTTATTGATAAGTGCTTTTACGAAAAGTGATATCATGAGTAATGATATCTCAGACAGTTTGAGAATTGATAAAATAATTGAAAAACCTATACATTTAGAAAATTTAATAGAAGAAGTACAAAAATTAACAACAGTAATAAACTAGACAGCTAGATAATTTTTCCTTATATAGTAATAAAAATTTTAATAAATTATAAAGAAAGTATCTTAAGAATCTTTTGAATATTCATTAATAAAAGTTTCAAACTCTAATATATAATGTTGAATAATAATTAGAGATTTGCAATAGTGGCAGATACTAAAAATAATAATAATAATAAAAATAAAAATAAAAAAATCATGATAATAGATGATGATATAGACATCACAAATTTATTTTCAACATTTTTAGAATACAATGGCTATATTATAGATGCATATACTAATCCTGTTGAAGTATTTCATAACTTTACGAAAAATAGTCACGATTTAGTTATACTTGACTTGAAATGCCAAAGATGGGTGGAATGACATTATATCACAAAATAAAAGAAATTGATAATAACGTAATAATTTGTTTTACTACAGCAGATATAAATTATATTGAAGATTTGCGTAAAGGTATTATTGATATTGAAAAAATTGTTTTATACAAACCCGTATTATTAAAAGACTTGAAAAATAGGATTGATTTGTTATTATCTTGGCAAGAAGTAAATAATAAATCAACGATGATGATTCTTTGACATCACTTATTTTTATTAATTTTTTTAAAGTAATATCTGAATTGAATTTTGTATTATTATATTACCTAATGTATAATGATTAATCAATTGATTAGAATACAACTATCCATTTGTATCTCATTGGTTGTAATAGGCAGTTCAAATGTTACTATAATGGTTTTACCATCGAATGATTCTAAATTTTTCATTATATACTTTGTAATTTCTTCTAAGACGAATTTATCTACTTCTTTTCTACCATGTACAACAAATTTTAATTTACCTTCCATAACCGAGTACTAGAAAAAAATCATTGATTGTTATTATAGTTTATGGAACAAAATCAAAAAACTATGTCCAATATTATTAAAACTAACTAAATTAATAACATTTTTCAGAATTAAATTCATAATAAAAATTAGTAATGCAAAATCACAATAAACATTATCTATTAAAATATATAATTTGTGTTAGTATCTTATTCTTCGAATACTACATATATATTATAAATGCTCTAACGATATATGCACAAGTCCACACGAACCATCAATCATTTTCAAAGAGGGTTATTGATATTGTCTTGTGATTAATAATGACGGTGGTGGACAAATAGAGTTTGAGCGGTAATAAAATAAACAAATGTCTTAACTGTGATTCGTCTTTAAACAATAATTATCATAGTACTAATATTTGTTCTGGACAATGTAAAGATGCTTACGTAAGACATAGACAAGAATAAAGTGTTAAAAAGATAAAACTTATCTTGAGTATATCTACTAACTAGAACAACTTTGAGTCAGAAATCACTGATTTGTATATATACAAACAAAGACAGAAATGAATTTGCTATTGGGTTAAAGGAAGATGAGAATTTTAGAGCGATGACAAAAGTAGATGAATTTTATACAAAATTTGTTGATGCTTTTGATCAAATAATAGACGAGAATGAAATAGATTGGAAACATGAATTAAAAAGATGGATTGCTGCTGCAAAGAAAAATGAAACCATATTTGTTGAGGTAGACCTGAGTGGTTACAACAGTCAAGTAGCAGATTTAAGTTCCAAAGCCTAAAAGTGATAGAATACGAACAGAATTCAAACTTAGTAATAATTTACCATTCTTTTTTTTATTATTTAATTAATTTAAAATTATAATTTATAATAAAAAGCTAAATACAAGATATATTAATTCCCATACATATCATGTTCAAATTCCAGTGACATCAGTAAATAGAAGATTAGGCTTCATGTTAATTTAACTTTTAAAAATAGTATTGGCAATAACAGAATCGTTCTGATCTTTTAAAGGATTTTTACCAAATTTGAACACAAGTTATTATATAAAGTAACATATAATATATATAAAAATATGGAATGCATTAGAGAATTTAGCAAATCTTCAATACCTAAAAAACACTTCTTAGTTTCTCATCCTATTAATGTATCTATTATGGTATATCAATTCTATAAAAAATGAAAGGAAAAGACCTTATCTTATTCTTTCACTCTCATCTAAATAGTTAAATTAAATAATAACCTGATTTAAATAAGGTCTTTTAATGGGAGAAGATAAAGATAAAGAAAATGAAATTCATGAAAGAAATGTCAGTTATAATACCAAACGTAAAAGTGACAAGATAAAAGAAGAAATATCGATAGATATAGAGAATAATAATCAAGAAGAAGATACTAAAGAAAAAATAATAGACAGAATGGTTGATAGAAATTATAATACATTTAACAAAACAGAGCAGGGTACAAAGCAAAACTCCGTCTTACCCTCTACTGAAAATAGAACTATCTATGATTTACAAACATTACTATCACAAAGACAAGATAGGCTTGAGAGTGTTTTATATGAGCGTTATAAATACAATACATCAATAAAGAGAGGACAAGACTTTCTTCTCAATCACGTTGATTCTAAACTCTCTCTTGTTGTAATGTATGCTGATTTAGTAGGTTCAACAAAGATGAGTATGGCTTTACCAGTCGAAAGAATGGCAAAGATAATCAAAGTCTTTTCACATGAATTGTCATCTGTTGTTGAAAGTTATAATGGATTTGTATTAAAATATGTAGGAGATGCAGTTATTGCGTGTTTTCCAAGTGGCTTTAATAAGTATCTCTCTTGTGATACTGCATTCCAATGTGCAAAATCAATGATTAATATAATAGAAAATGGTATTAACCCAATTTTCGAAAAAGATAAAGATAATTATCCAAAATTAGCTGTTAAAATAGGAATAGATGAAGGAGAGAATTTAGCTATACAGTATGGATATGATAAAAGTGCACCTATTGATCTGATAGGATATCCTATGAATGTGGCCGCAAAAATGACTTCCCTAACGGGACCAAACAAAATAACTGTTGGAAATAATGTATATAAATTGCTACATCCTTCACTACAACCAGAATTTCAAGAAATGCAGATGAAAGAAGGAACTGAATGGAAATATATTGATTTGGAAACTAATTTGCCATACAAAGTTTATACAATGAAGTAACATTAGTTGATATTGGAACTTGATAATCAAATTTACCTGGAGGATATTCTGTTAGAGGATTTTACTGCAATTTCAATTATATTTGTTATTTCTTAAAATATACAGTCAATTTGTCTCTAAAATTAAGAGACTATTATTTAGTAATATATTAAATTAATTTAGTGATTTTATTATTTTACTCCTGTCTTTATACATAGGATTACTTTTTACTAAAGTTAGACTTGATTTTAAATATAACATTTATCATAATAATATAAGCTAAAGTAATTATGCTAAACAATATTATTCCATATATAGACTTCAGTGGCACGGCAAAGGCATCCATAACCTTGCCAAAGTAAGCATCAATAGCAATTGGAATTGTTATAGCAATAAATAAGATTAAAAAAATTCTCTCACCATAATCAAACGTTAATCCATCATGCCATTTTGGTTATTTTTCTATTTGCTACTAATACAACTCCATCTATCCATCTTACTTCAAGAATAAATGTCATATTTGGAAGCTTTGAGCTTTTTTCTGTATCATAGAACATCAGTTAGCTAAAAACAATCTATATTTGTCATTGCTCCGATCAAGTGGTAATAAGCTATGACAATTTATTTCTTTATTGTTCTATCGATATAATTAATCAGGAAAAAATGCATCATTATAAAAGGATAAATATCATTTTATTGTTGTTGATATCTCTTAGAGGTTTCACTTTAATTGTTGATGCAATCTTCTTTAGCCTTTGTTTGTATCTTAGAGCATGATTATAAATTATAACGGGATATTCAGGATGGAGTTCATTCAATTTATCATAGCATTCTATTTCTCCTTTACATTTTAATTCATATGGAATTCTATTCCACAAACTATCTTTGTCATGCATAAATTTCAATAGTTTTGATTGCCTTAAAATGTACTAGTCATAAAACATGTATATAACTAGTATTTTTTGTTGAGCATTTAGAACTATATACTGAATTAATACTCTCTAATATTATATTGAATTATACTAAATATACTTCAAAATCTCAACTGAAAGATTCAATAATTTATAATATTTAGAAAACTTAAATAAATGTCCTTGTTATTTTTTATTGGATTCTTATTTTAGAACCGCTATCGGTATTAATCATGGATAAACTACTTAATTGTTCCTTCTATATGAGACAAATATCTATTTAATCATATGATAATTGTCAATATACTAAATTTATTTCTAAATTTATGGACTAAGAAAAAAGTGGTCTTATTTTATTTTTTCAATACTATGAGATAAAGATGAAATAATTGTTTTATACTACTTTTCTATTTAATCACACGGATAATTCATAATTCGCTATAAATATAAATAATAAAAAAATTGTCATTAATAAATTAATGTTTGATTAAAGCTACCTTTCATTGTTTCTGGTTTGACTGTTGAATTTACCATAAAAGGATGCTCTACTTGTTGTTCTTGTGCTGGAAATGCAGGTAATAGGTCATTAGGATTCCATGTTATTATTACTTTACCATATGTGTCCATTGCCTTTTGCATTTCAGCTTTGGCTTGTTCTGGATTTAGTTCTGGAAATTTAGGATCTGCTCTGTTAGCTGCAAATTCAATTTTATGATAATGCCAATTTGGTTTTTCTCTATCCGGTAATGTTGTATATTGTTCTGCAGTTATAATATATTCTACTCCAATGAGTGTTGCATTCTTGCTATCACTATCATAGAGTTGACATACAAGAAAGATTTTTTCATCAATTTTACAATAATGATGTACCCTTAAACTCGGGTCATCAAATACATGTCTTATTGCAGTTAAATGACCTTGAGGTAAGTTGTAACCCTCAATTGGTTTTGACATATTAGTCAATGTTGTTGGTTGTGCGAAAGAATTTTGTGGTGTTATCATCAAGATTAGAAGTGAAATAGTTAGTATTGCGGATATTCCAATAGTATATGCCAATCCTTGTTTATTTAATAGGAATATTTCCATTAATTTATTAATCCTAACAAAGTTTAATAAGACAAATTCACTTATCATTCGTTGATTTAATCATTATTTTGAAATAACATTGATTGATGGTTTTGCAAAAAATTAAAAAATAGGTTTAAAAAAATGGGTAAGAAAAAACAGGAAATTAGGGTAATAAGAAAAGATTCACGGTAAAATAATTATTTGTGCAATCAAGAGACCATTTGATTTACCTTAAAGTTTTAATTTTATACTTATTCATAATAATTTTCTTAATTTTATTATCACAAAAAGGAAAGTATAATCTAAGAGATTCTATTATAATCAGTAAATTGACATCTGCTTGGGAAGAAATTGATGAATGGGGACCTGAAAAGGTTTTGCAGGTTTACGATCCTGATACTGGTATGAAAGGTGTTTTAGTTATTGATAATACTTCAAAAGGCCCTGGAAAAGGAGGTATACGATTTGCTCCAAGTGTTACGCCATTAGAAATTTTTAAACTTGCCAGAACTATGACATGGAAATGTGCTGCAGCGGGTCTGCCATTTGGTGGTGCCAAAGGTGGTATTATTGCTGATCCAAATGCGGTTGATAGAGTATCATGGATGAAATCATTTGCAAAAATGATTAAACCTTATTGTCCTTCTCAATACATAGCTGCAACAGATGTAGGTACCACAGAACTTGATATGGCAATTTTTGCACATGAAATAGGTGACATGCGAGCTTGTACTGGCAAACCATCTGAGCTTGGAGGTATTCCTCATGAACTTGGAACTACAGGTTATGGAGTGAGTGTAGCACTACAAACAGCGCTTGATATACTAAAAGACTTGAAAATTATACAAGTACCACAAAAGTCTCAGACTAGAGTTGTCATTCAAGGATTTGGAAATGTTGGATCATTTGCTGCTCGATTTCTCGATCAAAGTGGTATTAAGGTAGTAGGTGTAAGTGATGTATCGGGATTTATTTATAGCAAAGATGAAAATGGGTTGAATATTCCCAAACTAATGAAAGATATGAAGGGAAAAGCAAAACTTTTGGATCTACAGGATTATGGATATGATATAAGAGATAAAGATGAAATATTTGAAATTGATTTGGATATTTTTATTCCTGCAGCTATGGGTGGTGTCATAAATAACAAAACTGCTCCTAAATTACTTGGAAATGGTATAAAAATGGTTGTAGAAGCAGCAAATATACCTACTACAGCGGATGCTTGTGAATATATGCATAAGAATAAAATCTGGCTTATACCTGATTTCCTATCTAATGCTGGTGGTGTTATTGGATCATTTGTTGAGTATCAAGGAAGAACTGAAAAGGAAGCATTTGATCTTATTGAATACAAAATAACTAAAAATATAAAAGAAATACTTACAGAGGCAATAATGAAAGAAGAGAATCCCAGGAAAATAGCTACTGAACTATCAAAACAAATAGTGTATAGAGCCATGTTGTTGAGAAAAGGTGCAATAAGCGTTGCCAGAGAAGCCTATGATAGAAAGGACAGGATCTCATTATAAGAATAAGATATAACCTCTACAAAATTAGCTCGAGATTACTTTATCTCCTACTATGGTATTACTTCCTCCATTGTAAATTTCTTTCAAATTTACATACATTAATATTTCAAAAAATAATTTTAAATTAATTAAAAATAATAAAAGCTAAAGACAAGATTGTAGCAGAAGAATGTACTATATGGACTTTCTTTTGCCAATTACATATTAAAGACTTTATGCACTGCTTCTGTTGATTCTTTGATTACTCGATTTAAGAAAAGTTTTAGTAAATAGGATAACAATAATCAACCAATTAACCATAGGTATTGTATATTTCAAAAGGTAGGATAGAAAAAGAAGAAGAAATTGCTGAAGAAATTCTTCACACTTATATACATGGACTATTTATAAAGTAGTTTGTAATAATTTTCAAAATTGTTTTTATATTATTATATGTGATGTATTGACAATGGCTGAAAACATGTCTAACAAGTCTAATGATTATAAAAGAGATGCTCAAAATGGTGAAATTAAATCGATAGTTTTAGGGCTATTCGCATT
>DATDKD010000022.1:0-53551 GCA_036520175.1 Nitrososphaeraceae archaeon | reverse complement strand
CTGTAGGTGTTACCATTGTTTGGTTCTCTGTAGGTGTTACCATTGTTTGGTTCTCTGTAGGTGTTACCATTGTTTGGTTCTCTGTAGGTGTTACCATTGTTTGGTTCTCTGTAGGTGTTACCATTGTTTGGTTATTGGATTCCTCCTCATCTAATAGTTGTCGTTGTTGTTCATCAAGGTCGATACGAGGACTACCAAATGTAGATTGGTTTGATTTCAGATTTGAATTAGATGGCGGACTGACAGACAGAGAATTATTAGTATTTTCAGTTGATTCATTTGGAATGACCATCTCTACAGCTGATTCAGATACATTAGACAATGGTGATGAGGTTGTATTTTGTTCAACAGAAGATACATTAGACAATGGTGATGAGGTTGTATTTTGTTCAATAGCTATAGTTGTAGTATTGTGATTCGATCCAGGAAGGATATTTTGCAATGGAAGTTGTTTAGACGTTGATCCTAAGGACGTTGTATTTTTTTGTATAACAGGTAATAAAGAAGAATTATTAGAATAACCAGTTACATTTATAGAATTCCATTTTGTTAAAGACTTGCTTCCGTCTAAACATGTTATTTTTGAGGTCAATTCATTGTTTCCTGCAATTATTTCATGATAGCTAGAATCGTAAGTGAAAATCCATTCAGAAAAATCATCAATTCCTCCGGGGCCAGCAGCCCTTACCTTTTGAAAGGGTTTCAAGTCGTTCCAATCTACAAACACAATACAATTTTGATTTTGAGTATCACTAGAAATACCTGAAATAGTTAATTCTCCGCTTGGAATTTGTTTTCCTTCGCTAGGAGAGGTAATCTTTACGCTCATATTCACAAGGGAAGGGATTGTTTCGCCTTGCGAATTAATCGAGGGTGTATCGAAGAAAAGACTTAGGCTCAAGAATCCAATTAAAGAAGTTAAAAAAATAGACACAAACATAAATTTCATAGTATAGAATCAAAATTACACTATATTTAAATTAATAATATATCTCGTAGAACTTTCTACTATATTATTAAGAAAATATTTTCCGGATTTTTCTTAAGTTGGAGAGTCGGGCAAGCGGGGCAAAGAAGAATAATAAGAAATAGATTTAAAAAAAGAAAAAAAACATTACATCTACATATAATGTTTATTATATTATATCATTATTTTCCTATCTTAAACATCTTTGTTCCACAAACACTACATATACCTTGAGTAGCAGGTCGTCCATTTTTCATTGTAACCTTTTTTTCACTCTGCATTTCTCGCTTAGATTTGCATTTAACACAATATCCTTCCATATAATTCAGTAAATAGACCACAATAAAAGTATTGATGTAGTTTTTATGAAATAAAAAAAATTTATGCTAAAATTACAATTATAGACTTCCCTAAATTGAAAATATATTAATACATATCCTTGATTTTATTGAAAGCCGACAATCTCCTCCTCAATATGCATGTATATCTTTTTTATGTTTTCTTAATTTTTTAAATGTAGAGAAACGATTACCACATTTATCGCATCTCCAATGATTTGCTCGTGCTTCTTCATATCGTGAATATTTTTCTGAGTTTACTTCAAACATACCTGTTTTAACATCGTAATTTATTGGCTTATAATTAAGACGAAATTTTAATTTCGAAGGAACAGCAGACAACTTTGATCTATATTAATTGTTATTAAAAAGGCAGTTAGCTAATTTTGTCTGACTTTTACTTAAAAAAAGAATACATACTCTTAAAGTTAGTCTTGACAAGTATTATTACCTTTTAATAAAATATCATTACATTTTCTTAAAAATATAAATATTTTTATTTCTTCTATGTAGTTTTTCTTTGGTGGCAATCGAAAATTTTATTCAAAAGAGTAGTGACATATCATCATCAATAACGCCATTTATGGCAAGTAAAATAAAAGAGATTCTGAAAAAAGAAAATAAAGATGATACCATTGATGTTTATTCAAAAGAGAATGTAAAATTCTTTGATATACTAGTTAATACAAGAAGAGAAATATGTATTGCTTGTGTTAGCCTTGACCAGATTTTTTCTTTTAATTATATTGAAGTCTTGAAAAGTATATTAAAAAATAATATAAAATTAAAAATTTTGCTTTGTGATCCACATTCTGATATGCTAAACCATTTAAAATATTTGAGTGTGTTTCCCAATATTTATGAAAGTCTCACTTCCTGTCTTTCCAAGCTGTGTAATATGAAGATTGTATCGTTATCTACTAAAGAATTATCAAATTTTGAAATAAGAATTTATAAAACAATATTACCTCATAATCTAATAATAAGAGATAGAGATATTCAAGGTAGTGGAATTCTGTTAGTGGAGCCTTATTTGTTCGGAATAAACTCACAGAATCGCAAAATCTATCAAATATATAAAAGAAAAAACCAAGAAATTTTTGATTTACATTTCAAGTCTTTTTTAAAGTTGTGGGAGACTAGTCCTGAGTATTCTTGTGAATGGGAAGAATTGTGAGTTTACTTAGATTTTTTTACTTATTAATCAAAAAACAACAAGTAAGAATTACAGCTACATAATTTCTGCTTCTAATCTATCTTTTAGCTCATATATGGAAGATAAATTAATAAAATCATACTCAGTTACCTTAAAATCTTCTTCTTTAATGTTGCCCTCTTCAATCATTTCAGCTAATTGATTTAAAGCAAATAGAACTAAATGTTTTTCATCTTCATTGATTGAAACATCAGTCAATGTATATTCTTACATCTAACCTCTATTTTTCTTTTCCTAGATTAATATCTAAAAATTAAGAACTTACTGTGATTATATTAAAAAGAAATAAAAAATAGAGATGAATAATCTTTACTTATAATAAATGAACAGAAATGAACTATTAAAAATTAAAGAGGAAACTCATAAATACTTTGACGAAAAAAGGAGTGAAAATTTGAGTCTTTTTGAAAGTATAATAGGATATGATGATATAAAAAAAATTTTTAAAATGTCATTGATATCAGATAAAGCAGTACATATTCTATTAGTTGGTCCTCCCGCTTCAGCCAAGACATTGTTTATGTTGGAATTTCTAAAGCTAGAACGATCATATTTTACCTTAGGTAGTCATAGTACCAAAGCCGGAATGATTGATTATTTATTTGATTATCGTCCACGATATTTATTAGTAGATGAAATAGAACATATGCCATACAAGGACCAGACATCCTTACTAAGTATTATGGAGACAGGGATACTAACTGAAACAAAGTCACAAAAGACTCGTAGTACACAATTGAAAACATGGATCTTTGCAACATGTAATAACAAAGAAAAATTATTGTCTCCACTTCTTTCTAGATTTATTATTTTCCATCTAAAACCATATAATCGAGATAAATTTATAGAAGTATCCAATGGAATTCTTGTTAAAAACGATATTCCTTATGATCTTGCTAAGGAAATCTCTCACGTTGTATGGAACAAATTAAAATCTCGAGATATTAGAGATTGTATAAAAATTTCTAGGTTAGCCAGAACAATTGAAGATGTTGAATGGATTGCAAAAACTTTGATCCAATATCGAAAAAAATAGGGAAAAGCAATTTTATAGGAATCATGCTATTCTGGTGGGTTGTTAGACATGTTTTTACTTCCTTTCCTTCTCAACCATATTGCAGTGATGATTAAAACTATCAATATCAAAAGATAAGAAAAAAAAATTGTTTCATTTATGACAGTTCCTGAAGGAAGTATTGCGAAGAAGGTCTGTAGTAAACTCATATCTATTCAGGAATATTCAACTGCTATATTGCTTTTTATAGCTTATCTTTATTTGAACATAGCTATAACTCTATTTAATAGTCTATTATTGTCAGTGAAGATATTCATTTAAAAGTATTAGATTATAAAACCTACACCAACCATTAAAGTTATAAAAATATATGAACAATGACCTCCTACAATAATGGCAAAGATTCTCATCCTAAAGGAAAACATGCTCATTCTACTGAATATAGACGATTAATTTGGGAAATGATTGTTTGGCCATTGATAATTGAAACAAATAGACCGTACTTTTCAATAGATGAATATCAATCCAAAAGAGTTTTATTTTCCAAAGAAAGCAATATACCTTCTTCCAAACTTTCAGGTGGATTAATATCATTAGTAGTAAAAGGAATTTTAATTAAGGAAGAACATATCTACTCATTACATTATAGGTTAATTCCTTATCTCAGAAAAAAAGCTCTCTTAACTTATGGCCAAGCATTGAAGGAAACTTATACCAAGTAAATCCCTCGGATTAAGGGTTTGGCAATTTGTTTAAAATCAATCCAAAGGTGGGGAAGGGAGTCGAACCCCTATATATTCGCTATCAACTATTTCTGCAGGCGAACGCATAGCCGCTCTGCCACCCCACCTCATAATCAGTCATAGAAATGAGACATATAAATTTGAGTTATTTTCCTTTAACAAATTAATTAATAATGGATTAGAGATATTTGACTATTTAAATTCGCTTAAATAATTTAGATGAAATTTCTTCATTTTTATAGCTATTCTTGTATGCCAATAAAATATCATCAGATTTTATTGTTTTTCTGCCTGCATGGTTTGCAAGATCAATTGCAGTCTTTGATAGATTATTTGCAATTTCCTCAAGTATTGTTCTTAAAGTATCTGATGCTTCATCACTTACTCTTTCCGCCCCAGCCTTCTTTATTACGCGATTCATTACCGCCAATCCAAATTCAGGGTTATTACCCATAATATAAAAATCCGAAGGATAGTTAAAAATCTAATTGATATTATACATTATTATCACAAAAAAATGCATTAAAGTAATTCATTCAGTATAGCCTTTCTTATTTTAGCAGAGCGCAATGACATAGTAAAATATATATCCATTAATTCGTCGTTATCAGGAGCACGATTGTGTCTTTGAAAAAATTTTTCAGAATAATTACCGATTATAGTTCCAACAATAAAGCCATAAGCAAAATCTTCGATATTACCTTGCGAAGGAATAAGATTTTTAGAGAAAGTTATCATTTGATTTATATTTAAAGAATAAAATTTTAATAATGATTCTAGTTCTTTTTTATCTGTTAAGCTCAGTCCCAAAATTATTTTAATTTAGCCTTGATATATATTTTTAATTATTATATATAGTAATAAACCACTGAGGAATTAGAGTAATGAATAAGCCTAATTTATATAGATATATGATATATTTGAATAATCTGCAATTTACACCAGCAGATGCAGAATTTATTCTAAAAAAATCAAGGGAGCTAACTAATGCCTTAGAAATTATAATTAGAGACTGTCGTATAGCACACAACTTTATTGAATTAGATCTCAGCCTAGAAAAGAAAGAAAATATAGATAAAGTATTGAATTCGTTAAAAAATATTTCCTCAAGTAAAGAAATCATAGAAGTGAAAGAGAGACATTTAAGCAAAGAGGATGCAATTAAGAGGGCAGTAGTATTTTTTAATGATGAGAAATATTGGTGGTCTCATGAAGCATTGGAAATGGTTTGGAAAGAAGCCAGTGGACAGGAAAAGCAATTACTGAACGGCTTGATATTAATATGTGCTGCTTTTGTTCATTTTCAAAAAAATGAAAATAATATATGTTTTTCAATACTTGAAAGAGCAATGGTAAAATGTTTAAATTTAAAAGATTCAAATTATTATGGTATTAATATCAACAAAATAAAAATAATAATAAGAGAAATATTGGAAAATAAAAAAATTCTCACCTTTAAAATTTAAACATAAAGGTTAAGTTATTGTTTTTTTTTATTTTTTTTTAAATAATTATCCTTCATTTCTTTGACAAATTTATCTTTCAGATGATATAACTTCTTTGGTTTTCTTGGTTTACATTCGGACAAAACATACGAACATAAGAGTGGAAAATATACAGAAGAATCACCATACACAATTACATTGCCACTATGAGATGTTTTTATTTTTCCCCAACTTTTCCCTTCTTGAATTGTTGCTCCAGATAAACCACCTGTATCAGGTCTTGCGTCAGTCAATTGAATGACATAGTCATGACCTCCTTCTTTTATTTTCAAAATTTGATATAAAGTAGGACCTGTTTGTTGGAAAAAGTTTTTTGGTACACCTCCACCTAATTCTATCCCTCCTGAAATTTTGCTTTTCCATAATATGGCTGCTGATTCAGAAATATCCAATAATAGATTAAGAGGAGGTAAAGATGATTCAAATAGAAGTGGTATCATATTCATTCCAATTGACGAATCTGTTAAAGATGGGATATAAACAGGCACCTCATTTTTAAAAGCAGAAACCATGAAAGATTTGTCAGGAAAAGATGAATGATGATAAGCATTCTCTCCGAGTCTGTACGAAAGATCGGATGTTGAAACATCTTTGTTGGGATCTACTAGTCTTTTGCTCATCTTTCTTATTGTGTCTTGTATAAGATCGTCTTGTCGTTGAAGGGTTTCTACTTCTTTAATATAAACATCGTAAATTCTAACGATTTGTTTAGAATACAATACATCATCATCGACGTCAAAGTGACCTTGCCTGACAGGCAAACCATAGGCGAAATGAAGATCATGGTAGGCATTAGCTCCAGTGGTAATAATCCAATCAATAAAACCTTTTTCAATCAAAGTTGAAATAGACTTTCCAAGTCCTATCGGGGTCATGGCTCCTGAAATAGTTAAACAAGTGGTAGCATCAGTATCAATCATTTTTTGGAACATCTTTGCTGCTTCGGATAATCGTCTGGCGTTAAATCCAGTAGATCCATAAAACGAAATAAGATCGGAAATAGACATATTTGGGTATATATTTGGAGGATCAATTTTTTTTCCGGTGAAAGTGTGTTTATTATTCATATAAAATGATACAATTATCTGACTTTTATAAAATGCTAATATGAAGACAATTACAAGTAAATATATTCTTATATTGATACTATTTTATTACTTTTCTATGAATTATAATAAAAATAAAAAAAATAAGAAGTATGAAATTAGGGATTATAATATTCAAAACGGTGAGTTAAAAGAAGTCTTAAATCAAATGTCCAAATCAGGAGGATTTGAATCTGTAAATTTGAGTGACGGAATTACCATATTACAAAAAATGATAGAAGAACCTAATTGTACAAAATTTTTATCTTTTGTGGGAGCAATAATCTCTACTGGCGTACGAGGAATAATTAAAGATATGGTAAAAAAAAATATGTTCAATTGTATAATAACAACATGTGGTTCTTTAGATCATGATATAGCCAGATCTTTTGCTAAATATTACCCTGGAGATTTTAATATCGATGACTCCCATCTTAAAAAAAAGAATATTCACAGATTAGGTAATGTGTTCATCCCTGTAGAAAATTATGGTCCTTTAATCGAAAGTAAAATACAAGAGTATATTAATGAATTTTACAAAGAGAATAAACAATTTGCATGTTATGAATTCATTGACTATATCGGAAGTAAATTAGGAGAGACATCTTTTTTATATTGGGCTCACAAAAACAAAATCCCTGTTATTGTCCCTGGTATAGTTGACGGAGCGGTAGGAAGTCAGATATGGCTATTTTATCAGAATCACAAGGATATGTTTCTTAATATTTTAAAAGATCAAACTAAACTTTCTGATATCATATTTGAAGCAAAAAAAACTGGTGCGTTAATGTTAGGAGGTGGTATATCCAAACATCACACTCTATGGTGGAATCAATTTAGAGATGGATTGGATTATGCTGTTTATATTACTACTGCTAATGCATGGGATGGAAGCTTGAGTGGAGCAGAAGTGAAAGAAGCTATCTCATGGAATAAGATAAGAGCAGATGCAAGGCAAGTTACTATACATGGCGAAATTACAACATTATTACCTTTTCTTTATTCATTTCTTCATAATCCTCTCTCTGGATTATAAATCTAAATAGTTGCTTTAATTCATTTCCCGAGGTAATTGTCAATGACTATCACAGGGTTTATTTAATGTAATTTTCGTTAGGCGATGTCAATTGCGATGTATGTAGGAAATAGCCATTACCTTAAAAAGGAAGTAAAAAATAGTAGTTTATTACATTGTTATCGGGCAATAAAGCATTATTTAGAATAAACTCCTTTCAATTTCAGGCTAAACATCTTCTTGTTATTTTGGTTCTGATAATAGCCTTTTCTACTGCCTTTATTATAAGGTCATATCCAATAAAATATGGTTTTGCTTTAAATGAATTTGATCCATATTTTGATTATAGAGCTACTAAATATATTATTGATAATGGGTTTGAAGCTTATTTAAATTGGCATGATTACCAGTCTTGGTATCCTGAAGGAAGATTCGTACCCACAACTTCACAAGTTGCTCTTCATCTTATAGCAGCAACTATGTATAAAATTTTTGGTTTTGGCAGTTCACTTTTGGATTTTGTGATAATGTTCCCAGTAATAATTGGATCTCTTACTACTATAGTTATTTTTGCTCTTGTACGAAATTTAAGTGGTACTACTGCAGGGATGTTCGCAAGTCTTTTGTTTGCTTTTATGCCTGCAATAATTCAGAGAGGCAATTTGGGATGGTTTAAGTCTGAGCCTTTAGGTCTTTTCTTGGCACTGTTGTCTGTCTACTTGTTTCTCTCCTCTATAAAAAGCAGAAATATAAAACGAACTATTTTAACAGCAGTAGGCGGAGGACTAATTCTCGGATTAGCCAATTCTTCATGGGGTGGAATTCAATATTTCAGTATTCCATTAGGAATTTTCTTTTTTTTGTTACCTTTTCTTAGAAAAGATTCGATATTTCTTTATGGCATTATTAGCTTCACGTTAATTACTCTAATAACAGCAGGTGCGTTTCCTCGTCCTGGTATCTCCTTTGTTATCGGACTCCCTGGCATAGCACTTATTGTTGGAATGATATTTGCAATTGTAGGAACCATCATAAGAACGAAAAGTTCTCATGCAAAAGCTAATCGAAATCTTATTGCAGCACTCGGGATATTTGTTCTACTTACTGTTAGTATATTTCTAGTAGGTGCTTACCAACCCTCTTCATTTCGATATCTCGTTGCAATAAATCCTTTTTTGTCTTCTCATAATCCTTTGGTTGAATCAGTTGCTGAGCATTCTACGCCAACAGTCATTGACTATTTTACAGATTATTCAATATTGTTGATATTTGCTGGATTTGGGGTTTGGGTTTCATTTTCTAAAAGAACAGATATGACAATTTTTGCTTTAATAATAGGATTAACTGGTCTGTATGTGAGTGCAACATTTGCAAGACTAATGGTATATTCATCTATAGCAATTGTAATCCTTGCCTCTATTGGGCTTTATGAATTAACAAGAAGCATTCTGCAAAACAGGATTGAGAATCAAAACAAGATAAAGGAAAGGGAATTTCGAAAAAATATTAAAGAAGGTAAGATTTTACCAGACGTAAAACCTCTAGTCAAAATTTCCTTTGTGGTGATGGTTGTCTTCTTAATTTCTATTCCTTTGATTGATTATAATGGATTGATATATCCAAAGAATTTTAATTGGATAAGCTCAGCCGATATCCCTCCATCGATAGTAAATGGCGCAACAGGTTTTAGGATGCAAGTAGAAGATTGGGTAGATGCAGTAGATTGGATAGCCAACAATACACCCAAGGATTCAGTAATAGCTTCATGGTGGGATTATGGATATTGGATAACGACATTAGGAAATAAAACCACTTTAGCTGATAATGCAACGATAAATCAAACAAGAATACAAACTATAGCAAAAATGTTAATGAGTGAACCAGAAACAGCAACTCAAATTGCTCAAGATTTAAAGGCTGATTATATATTAGTATATATTGTAGCAGACAGGCATAATGGTCCCAATGGGAATTCGTTTTACACTTTAGGAAGTGGAGGAGATGAAAGTAAAAAGCAATGGTTTATGAAGATTGGTGGTTTTAAAGAAAGAGATTATGTAGAAGATGATGGATTTACTCCAACCGCAAATTTTTGGAATAACACCTTACTTGGTAAACTCATTCCTTTTACTCCCATATCATACGCCTCATTTGGTAATGGTATGTTAACTAATATCCAACCAGAATATTCAAGTGGCACAATAGCTCTAAATCTTAAGGATATAAAGTATCCAATAAACGGAACAAGTGACCAACCATATAAGCTGGTATATGCGTCTCCCAGTTTTGAAAATGACAATGAGGACATCGTTTTTGGTGTTTTTGTTTATCAAGTTAATAAAAATTATAAACCAAATCCTGTTTCTCAACAGTTGAATACAAAGGATAATACAACAAAAGACAAAGAATCAAATACAGCAGATGAAAGACCTCAAAATATGATTAAGGCTAATATGACACCATCTGATAATATTGCAATTTTAAAAACCTCCCTTGGAAACATTACAATAGAATTTTTTCCAGGAGCAGCTCCAAAACATGTTAATAGTTTTCTCAATCTATCAAAAACAGGTTTTTATGACGGAACTATTTTCCATCGAATAGTCAAAGATTTTGTTATACAAGGGGGAGACCCAACTACTAAGAATACCACTCAAAAAGATAGATGGGGAACTGGAGGACCTGGTTACACTATTGATGCTGAATTCAATGACATTCCACATGAAAGGGGAATAATATCTATGGCAAGAACTGGAGATCCTAATAGTGCAGGTTCACAATTTTTTATAGTTACCAAAGATGCAAGATTCTTGGACAATCAATATACCGTTTTTGGAAGGGTCATTGATGGAATGGAAATAGTAGATAAAATAGAAGATCTTACTACAAATCAATCTTCTGATCAACCAATCGATTTCGAAAAAGCAAAGATTCAAAAAGTTATGATAGAGCAGAGAAAAGAGACTAAATAGGAAATTGCTTTTATCTTCGACTTTTTCCTTAGAATAAAATATGAATGAATTAGAATCAATCATCTTAAGTGCCCAACGAAAACTATTAGTAATATATGATGAATTAGATTTATCTGATATTTCCTCTTATAACCAGATTTTTATTTTATTAGTAGAAGAATCAAAAGGATCAGCAGGGGGAAGAGGTGGGGGTTCAGGTCATCGGAAAATAGTTCAAGTAAGTGGATTTAAGATTGATAATAAAAAAATCGAAAAGATTTATGATACTGTGGATGAGAATATAATAGAAAAATTTGAGATACCTTATAGTGCTGTAGCAATAGATATAAAATTATCTGACGGACGGCAAATTGTAGTACAAGGACTTATAGACAAAGATATGGTAAAAGATTATAATAATATAATTTTTTCCTCATAATAGTATCTTGAAATGTAAAAAAATTATAATAATAGATTAACGCACTATAATAAATAAGAATAATGAACAACAATAAAAAACTTATTGGAGGACAAATCATGGGCATAGGTAGTGATTTTATCGTTATCTCTAAAGAAGGAAAAAGATTTTTAATTGAAGTGAATTTTGAATCTTTAAAAGAACTTAAATTTTCAACTACGCCCTATGGATCACAAATATAATAAATGATAAAGGCTAATTTTTTTAATCCTAAAAGATAAATTTAGTTATTTTATAAAAGTCATATCCTGTTGAAAATAAATTCGAAATTAGAACTGAAATATCAAAAGAAAGATTCAGATAATAATTCTCCTCATCATCTTCACAAAAGTCCCAAAGTCAAATATAATAAAAAAGCTGAATCAGAGTTTTTTGTAGATAATTCTGCTTTAGCTGGATTTACGGGGGAACGTATTTTGTACATGGCAATAAGAGAATTGATAGAGAATTCACTAGATTCCTGTGAGGTTCATCATATTCTTCCGAGTATTTTTGTATCAATAAAACAAACTGATGAAGGCAATGACCTTTGGACGATCTCTTGTCAAGACAATGGGATAGGTATCAATTCAGAAAAGGTACCTGTGGCTGTCTGTTCTTTTCTAACCTCTGGTAAATATGTTGAAAAACAACAAAGAGGCTTATTTGGAGTAGGCCTTAAAATGATTGCGGCATTTTCTACAAAGGATACAGACAAACCTATAAAAGTATGGTCAAAATCTATTGATGAAGATTCAGAATATTATTATGAATTGCGAACAGATATTACAACAAATAAACCTATAGTATTAAACAAAAAAATAGTACCAAAAATGGAAAATATTATCAAAGGCAAACATGGTTTTAAAATTGTTGCTACATTAAGAGCAAGATTATCTCCTATAACTAAAAATAAGATATATGATTATATTTCTCAAACTAGCATTGTAAATCCCTATTCAAACTTAATTTTTGAAAATGACGATGGCAAAATAATCTTTGAAAGGCGAACGGATATAATGCCTGATCCTGCAAAAGAAGTACTTCCTCATCCTGCTGATATGGATTTACAAACGTTGAAAAAAGCAATATTAAATTTCTCCAATCAAAAAGCTTCTCTTCAAACTATTTTATCTAGTTCATTTCAAAAACTTTCTATTGAAAAGGCACGTGAAATTATACGTTCCTCTGAAATAGGTAATAAATTAGTTAATCTTTTTTCAGAAAGTGATCTGATCAAAGTAGTGAACGTTTGTAAACAGATGAAATTTCAGGCACCTCATATTGACCATTTAAGTCCAATAGGTGAAAAGATATTAACGACAGGGATGATGTCAGAATACGTTATTATTCACAACCGAGATCACCTTAAATCAGTAAATCCGAGAGAAGAAGGAAACAATCAAAATGTTAGAGTTTTAAAACCAGCTCTTACTTCTTATTCTTCACGATCTATTGTAATTAATAATAGGCCAACAATTATTGAATGTGGAATTGCCTATGGTGGAGATATAAATTCTTTCAAGTTATACAGATTTGCAAATAAGATTCCCTTACTCTATGATGAGGGGTCAGATGTTGCAAGAGAAGTAGTAACCGAAGTTGGAATTAATAAAATGGGTATTACGAAAAAGGAGGCAAAAGAGCAATTTGCAAATGATCAAAGTAGCAGATCCGATAGAGCGGTGGAACTTCTTCCTCTGCATATATTTTTCCATATATGTTCTACAAAAATACCTTATAAAAGTGCAGGAAAGGAAAGTATTGCCTCTGAAGGTGAAATGAAAAAATACATGAAATTCTGTCTATCAGACCTTTATAGGAAAGTTAGTGCACAGATACGACGCGATTTAAAAATCAAAGATGCTGAAAATAGATTAAAATTGTACAAATATTATATTCCATTAATTGTAGATGCTGTATCTGATTCAATAAAGGTTGATCGTACTAAGCTTTCAGAACTATTTGTTGAAATAGCTGAAAAACATGTCAAAAAAGAGATAACCCCTGTAGAGACAATCCTCAAGGAAAATGATGATATAAATAATAAATCAAAAAAAATGATAGCAGTTCAAGAAAAGTATAATAATCCAGAAAATAAAAATATGAAGATCAATGAGAAAGACGCTGCTAAGAATTTATCCAAAAGAAAAGTTTTTCCAGGAAAAAAAATAGAAAAATTAACCCTTGATGACTTTAATAGGAGATAAAGTTATTGTCCACTAAAAATAAAAGACACAAAGAAATTATCAAAAAAATTCAGAATATAATGAAAGAAATTTCTAACGACGTATTGATTGGAAAAAAAATGCCGTCTTTAGAAATTTCCAAAGTCGGATATGATAATACTTTTTGGTCAGAAAAAAAGAAGATGTTAACACTAGGGGAAAAAAAGGTTATAGTAAGTCCTAATTCTACAAAAAAAATACCAACATTTTCTCAATATTTAGTTATGGCTAATGCTATTCGAAAGTTAGTTGATGAAGAAATGGAAAGTACTATTCGAGGTATGTATTATGCAACTTTAAGTACTGTAGGAGATGAAAAAAATAAAGAAAAGTTTTGGAGAAGTCAAGAGGATTCTGATGACGCTATCAAAGCAGTAGAATTAATTACTGGAATTCCTAGAGAGGAATTTTCAGTCACGTCTAAGCCAAAAGGAATGATTTCTGGTCCAATTACGTTAAGTGTTGGTGGAGATATTATCGATTGTAATCTTGGAAGCAGGGCAACATCACAGTTAATTCCAACCAATATTTCTGATGTAGAAATAGTAGACGTTAAAGCAGACCTTGTTATGGTGGTTGAAAAAGATACTGTATTAAATAATATAAGAAAATCTGGATTCATCCAAAAATATAATGCAATACTTATGACTGGTTCAGGAGAGCCTGATAGAGCAACAAGAATGATGGTAAAGAGATTAAATGAGAAATGGAAAAAACCTGTAGTAATATTTGCAGATGCCGATCCTTGGGGTTTAGGTATAGCTTTACGCTATAAAATTGGGAGTGAATCATTAAGTTATGATAGCGACAGATTGGTTGCACCGAATGCAAAAGTACTAGGAATGATGTTTTCAGACATCTATGATTACAATATTCCAGAAGTAGCCCGGTTATCCGTCACTACAGAAGATATCAATAGAGCAAATGATATGAAGAAGAAGCCATGGTTGCAAGGTAAACAATGGCAAAAAGAATTAAATTTATTTCTGAAAAAAAAAGAAAAGTGCGAATTAGATGCATTTTTTAAGCATGGGTTTAAGTACTTGGCGGAACAATACCTGCCAAAGAAACTTAGAGAAGCAGGCGTAATCTAACTTCTTAATCTTTATGAAATATGATGTTTAATATCCATCCTATATACCGATTCGATGAAAAAATCTTTAAAAACATTTTTATGAAATTAACTCACTTTTCATAATATGCTTGAGGCTAAGTGTCCTAAATGTGATAAAACTGCATTGGTTAACGATGAAATGACTGAAGTTCATTGTTCTTATTGTTTAACAAAAATTCCATATGAAGAATATATAGAAATAATGAAAGAAAAGGCACTTAATATGGGTATAGAATTCCAGAATAATTGGGATAAAAATCCTTACTCTATGTAGCTATCATCAGAGAAAATTTGTCCCTGAAAAATTATTTCGTTATCCCTGAGCCTATTAGACGCCATCTTTCTCCAATCTTTCTACTTAAAGCAACTCTGCTACTCTGTATAATACAAACTGGTTTTTTTAAGTTAATTTCTATTTTATTTTCTTTGGTATTTGTTACTAAAGCAGTGGTAGCTAAAGTTCCAATATTTATTCGAAGATGTTCATTCTTTTTAATGGGGTCAACTTTGACTGGTTCCTGTGTTCCAACTGCAGTATCGAAAAGATATGTATCTATTGAAACGTCATAGATGTCTTGCGGCAATGTGCCAGGTTTACCTACGACAGAACCAATAAGTGAATCACTTTTTACTAAAGACGGATCTAAAATCGTGCCGATAGATACTAATCCTCCTGGCTTGACATTACTAACTAACCCAGCACCTGTTCCTAAACTCGAAATTTTGGAATAAATAGGAGAATATTTCCCTTTGCTATTAAGAGTTCCAGGTCTCATTTCAATCTCATCGTTTACGTTAAATTCACCTTGAATTAAAGCTCCACCAATCGCTCCACCATGAATTGAAGCAACAGGCATTCCTGGCTTGTTAATATCAAAGGAACGTAAAACATGCATTATGGGAAATGTTTGTCTATTTCTCTGCGGAGTATGGATGTTTTTTTCTAGGGCTTCAATTAAAGTGTCAATATTTAAATTGTGTTGAGCAGAAACAGGTATAATAGGAGCATTTTTTGCTACACTCTTATCAACAAAATCTTTTATTTGATCATAATTTTTCAATGCTTCTTCTTTTTCTGTCAGGTCGACCTTGTTTTGGACAATTACAATTTGTTTAATACCGAGTACGTCTAAAGCCAGCATATGTTCTGTAGTTTGTGGACGAGGTACGGATTCATTGGCAGCTACAACAAGAATTGCGCCATCCATAAGGGCAGCGCCTGATAACATATTAGCCATTAAACTTTCATGACCTGGAGAATCAACAAAACTGGCTATTCGCAAAAGTTCACTATCTTGTCCACAGTTATTACATTGTGGCTTGGTTGAATAACATTCAGGTGATGAACAGGATTTACATTTATAAAAAGCAGCGTCAGCGTATCCTACTTTTATAGTGATACCCCTCCTTAGTTCTTCGCTATGGGCACTAGTCCAAATTCCAGTTATAGCTTCAATTAACGTAGTTTTTCCATGATCAACATGTCCTGCTGTACCAATATTTACATTAGGTTGGTAACCGTATTCACGAACATACCAATCAGGAAGAGTATCTTTCCAATGCAATAGCGAATTAAGATTTATGGAGGGATATTAAGGTAATTGATAAATATTTTAGAAGAACTTTAATTTACTTTGTAGGTTGAACATTAGGAGATTCAATATTTTCGGGTTTGGATGTAACAATATTAACTCCGTCTAAAATACAATTTAATTGATAAATTTCCTCTGTAACCATATTTCCCCTTAATAATTTTCTAACTCTTTTTCCTGCAGTAGAGTCACGCATACCCACACCAGTATGCAACAAAACATATTTTTTTACGCCACCATGAAGGTCAGACCGCATAGGTGTTCCAGACTTATCACTACCTCCAGTTATTTGTAATTTGCCTCCTGTTAGTCCCACAAGAGAGGAATCAAATGAATCTCCTATTTTAGAACCTAAAAATGGTTGAGCATCTTTATCCTTAAGCTCATGTGATAAACTTTTACCAGTTTTATCCGATATAACGATTTTAAAATTAACCAATAAACAATCTAAAAGTAATATTATTAATTAACCTTTTGCAAAAAAGTTAAAATCAGGTGGCGCACTATATTTAAAAATGAACACAGAACAAGAAAAAGAATTTTCAATTTGTCCTATTTGTGAAAATAAAATGATTGCGATTCAATCTTGCCATCTTCGGTGTAATAATTGTGGAGCAGAACTAACTTGTTCAGATAAGGGTAATTTTTGGTAAAGATTTTCTGATAATAAATAAATTCCAATCCTATTTTAATCCGATATTAGTTTTTGCAGTCACTTAGAGATAAATATTATTAATGTTTGTTTTAAATCCTTCAACCGTTTTTATATTATCTTTAGGTGGTATACATTGTAACAATTTCCAATAAACAATTACAATTAGTTGAAAATTAACATTTGGTCAAAGCTTAAAATAATCAAATAAATGTCCTAATTGTCTTTGATAATATCTTATCATCTAATAACATCTACGTATTATCATGAATTATTAAAAAATATCAGATAGTTTGTGGTATTTTGAGTATAAATTGATAGTAATTGATCTAACTTCATAACTATGGCCGTGGAGTTATCCTGTATATATTTTTTGTAAACAAGACAATGTATTAGAAGTACAATAAGCCATTGTTTCATGAATATATAGGTATTGTTGCTGAATTTTTATAGCAGTAATACATAAGGATATTTATAAAAAGGTTATTAGATAACATTTTACTGTAATAAATGATACAAATATTGAACAAAATATTTAAAATATATAGAATTAGCTTATAAAAATACATAACTTATACTGTTAATTGCATTTTACTCTTAGAAAGTGGATAGGAAACAAAATGATTAAATATTTGTATTTTGTAAGGTCACATCGGTAGTAAAATGTCAGCAAGAAGAAACTCTAAAACAAAAAAAGAAACTGCTAAGGAACCAAAAGAAATCAAACCAACTAAGGAAATAAAAGAAACAAAATCTGTTCCTATCACCGTCGAATTAAATATACTTAAGGTTCTGATAAATGAACGTCCTCTCATTCCATTATTGAGGGTACTAAAAAAGAATAAAGAATTACACACACGAGAATTACTTATAACGATGGGAAGTTGGGGATATGGACAATCATTAATGAAAAGAGCAACGAATTTAGGTTTGATCGAACGAAAGGTCAAAAAAGAAAAATCCAGGGGACGAGGTAAGCCAAGGATCTATAATGCTCTGACAAATAAAGGCAGAGAAGTGGTAAAATTAGCAGATAGAATAGGATACGAAAAATAAATTTTTACTTAAAATCCCTTTTTTTATCATTTAAACCTTTCTCAAATTGCTACAAATTATAGTAATAATCTTTTAAAGAAATTCTAATGAATATACTTTGCGATACTAGTTTCTTAATGGTTCTAGTCACAAAACCTATCAAGCTATTTGAAAGCATTGTGGTACAATACGGAAAAATTAATTTTCTTATTCCAGATGTAGTAATAGAAGAACTCAAAAATTTGGTACATAATCCCTCATATAAAAGCTCTCTAAGTGCAAAAACTGTCCTTGAAATAACAAAAAAATTTGAAATTATCAATACAAAAAAATTAAACTATACAGATGATAGTATTATAGATTATGCAATTAATTATAAATGTGCAGTTGCGACTATGGATAAAAATCTAATTCAAAGATTGATATCGTCAAAGGTAATGGTTTTTTCATTACGAAATAATAAATTACTAATTATGAATCCCTAATTAAATAAACAACTTTAAATTCTCATACAAACTAAAACATTTATGGAAATAAATAATATAAAACTTCATTGGTTGGGACATGATGGTTTTAGTTTAATTACACAAGATAATAAAGTGATATACATTGATCCTTATAAAATATCTGAAGAACATCATAAAAAAAACGATGCAGAATTAGTATTGATTTCTCATAATCATTTTGATCATTTGAGTATTGAAGATTTAAGACATATAATAAATGAGAATACAAAGATAATTGCAGCTTCTGAGTGTATAGAAAAATTAAACCAAGAGGGATTTAAAAGTGTAAAAGGTGTAGAACCTGGCCAGAAGATTGAGGAAAGAGGAATTAGTATTGAAATTGTTCCAGCCTATAATATCAATAAAAATTTTCATCCTAAAGACGATAGAAAAGTCGGGTTTATTATCACCTTCGATAAAGATTTTCGAATATATCATTCAGGTGATACTGATAAGATTCCTGAAATGAGTGAGTATAAATCGGATGTTGCACTTGTTCCAGTTTCAGGAGTATACGTGATGACAGCAGAAGAGGCAGCCGATGCCATTAATAATCTTTTAAAACCTTCCAAATTGACTATTCCTATGCATTATGGATCAATTGTAGGTAGCCTACAGGATGCACTAAAATTTAAAGAGTTAGTAAAAAATTGCCCAGTTGAAATTTTAGCACAAGAATAGGAAAATTGAGTTAAAAAATACTACTATCCCTTATTAATAAATCATATGCTACCTATACATATATTGGTCTCAATTATTCTTATCTTTTCGGTATCCTGGTTTATAAAGAATTATAGATAAAATATAGAAAGCAGGTATGGGCATTTAATAATGAAGTTTGATAATATTTGTTTCTATTTTTAATAATCAATTATTAATTATACATTAAAAAGCCACTTATCAAGGTCTAGACTTGCATTGCAATTTTATAATACGTATTTATATTCATTTTTTTGCCAAACGGTAGGAAGATTTGATTAAAATTTTTTGCCAAAAACATGGCAATTTATGTCTGATTGTTTGGTAGAGGCATATGACATAGGAAAAACCGAAGATTTATGTAAGAGTATAAAAATGGAATGAACATGGTAAAAACTGAATCTTCCCAAAAATTAAAAACAGGCCAAAAAGCTCCAGATTTCAATTTAATAGGTATTGACGGAAAATTATATTCTTTAAATGATTTTAATAGTAAAACTTTATTGATAATATTTATTTGTAATCATTGCCCATTTGTAAAGGCAAGAATTAAGGATATTATAGATTTACAATCTCATTTCAATAAGGATGAACTTCGAATTGTAGGAATTAATAGCAATGATCCCAACTATGAAGAAGAGGGTTTTGAGAATATGAAGAAATTTTCTAAAGAATACAAAGTTGATTTTCCATATTTGATTGATGAAACGCAAGAAATAGCCAAAACATATGGAGCAGTCTGTACACCAGATCCCTATCTGTTTGATGGGGAAAAAAGGCTTGTCTTTCATGGAAAAATAAATGATGCTAACGATCCAGATAGTAAACCCACTCTAGATATAATGAAAGAAAATATTCAAAAAGTCCTAAGAGATGAAAAAATTGTAAAAGATTTTGATCCCTCTATTGGTTGTTCTATTAAGTGGAAGGATTAAAACTCAATCATCTTCTATTTATTTCTTTTAGGGTAATTATTATTGAATAAAAAAGATTTGTTTGAATTTCCATTGAAATCGGCTTATTCTCCTAGTGGAGATCAGCCATATGCAATTGATCAATTAACTGAGGGTATCATGAAAAACAAAAAGTCGATTCAAACTTTGCTTGGTGTTACTGGTAGTGGTAAAACGTTTACAATTGCAAATCTCATTTCTAGAATTAAAAAAAATACTCTTATAATCTCTCACAATAAAACACTAGCAGCTCAACTTTATTCGGAATTTAAGGATTTTTTTCCATCTATAAATGTAGGGTATTTCGTTAGTTTTTATGATTATTATCAGCCTGAAAGTTATATCCCACAAACAGATACGTATATTGAAAAGGACACAGCAGTAAATGAAACCATCGAAAAAATGAGGTTAGAAGCAACAGCAATGTTAATGTCCGGTGAGCCAACAATAATTATTTCTACAGTATCGTGTATTTACTCTTTAGGGTCACCATCAGAATGGGAAAGAAATGCGCTAACAATAACAGAAGGAGATTTAATGAATAGAAAGGAAATAATTAAGAGACTAATTGAATCACGTTACGAAAGAAACGATTCCTCCCTTTCTTCAGGGAATTTTCGTGTGAAAGGTGATATTATAGATTTAATTCCGGGATATTCTAACGATATTGTTAGAATAGCACTTTTTGATGAAGAGATTGAAAAAATTAGTATTCATGATGCTTTGACGTTAAAAAAAATTAGGGATGTAAATAGGATTACCATATTTCCAGCTAAGCACTACATTACGGACAAAAGAATTAGAGAAAATGCAATAAGAATGATAAAAAAGGAACTAAAAGAATGGCTTCCTAAATTAGAAGGAGAATTGGAAAAGGAGAGATTGGCTTCAAGAACTAAATACGATATTGAAATGATAAATGAATTAGGCTATTGTTCGGGTATAGAAAATTATTCTCGTCATTTTGATGGCAGAAAAGAAGGAGAACCACCATACTGTTTATTAGATTTTTTCGGAGACGATTTTTTACTAGTCATAGATGAATCTCATGTTACACTTCCTCAGTTAAGAGGAATGTATAACGGTGATCATACGAGAAAAGAAATGCTAGTGGCATATGGATTTCGACTTCCTAGTTCTTTTGATAATCGTCCACTAAAATTTGAAGAGTTTGAAAGATATTTGAGAAAAGTAATTTTTGTATCCGCAACCCCTGGTCCTTATGAATTAAATTCTAGTCTCCAAGTTGTAGAACAACTAGTTAGACCAACTGGATTAGTTGATCCTATGATAGAAATTAGATCCTCGAAAAATCAAATTGACGAATTAATTTTTGAAATTCAGAAAAGAGTTAGCAATAACCAAAGAACACTAGTAACAACATTAACGAAACGAATGGCTGAAGATTTAGCTGAATTCTTATCCAAAAAATATATTAGGGTAAGATATTTACATGCAGAAATTGAAGGATTAGAACGTACTGAATTAATTCGTCAGTTAAGATTGGGGGAATTCGATGTTCTAATTGGCATCAACTTATTAAGAGAAGGATTGGATATCCCAGAGGTTTCTCTTGTTGTTATATTAGACTCAGATAAAGAAGGTTTTTTAAGAAATGATACCAGCCTTATACAAACATTTGGAAGGGCTGCTAGAAATATTGATGGAACAGTAATAATGTATGGAGATAGAGTTACAAAATCCATGGAAAATGCTCTAGCAGAAACAAATAGAAGGCGAAAAAAACAAATAGAATTTAACACATTACATAAAATAACTCCTATTTCAATATTAAAACCAATAATTGCGAATAAAAATTCCCAAAGTCAGCGTGAAACCTTTAAATCTATGAGTAAAAATGACTTGAGAAAGCTGTCTGTGGAAACCGAGGCATTAATGAATAAATTTGCTGAACAACTTGAATTTGAAAAAGCGATACAACTACGAGATAAATTAAAGAAAATAAATCAAGAAATTGGAATAGTAGAGGTCAGCAGGTCATGATAGATAAGTTAATTGTTAGAGGTGCGAAACAACACAACTTGCACAATATAAATGTTGATATACCCAAGAACAAGATTGTAGTCTTTACTGGTCTCTCTGGGTCCGGTAAATCCACACTAGCATTTGATACTATTTATGCAGAAGGTCAGAGAAGATATGTAGAGTCACTATCCGCTTATGCCAGACAATTTCTTGAACTTATGGAAAAACCTGAAGTAGATTCTATTGAAGGATTATCTCCTGCCATTTCAATACAGCAAAAAACAACAAATAAGAATCCCCGATCGACAGTAGGAACAGTTACTGAGATTTATGATTATCTAAGATTGTTGTTTGCAAAAATTGGCCAACCTCATTGTCCAAATTGTAATAAAAAGATAGAGAGTCAAACATTAGAATCAATTACAGAATCAGTATTAAGATTTTCTAATCAGAAATCGCGCTTAATTATTCTTGCTCCATTAATTCAAGGAAAAAAAGGTACTTTTGATAGATTATTTCAAGAATTATATGAAAAAGGATTTTCGAGATTAAGAATTGATGGACAATTTGTTAATTTAGAAGAATTGCTTAATACGTCTAATGACGTACAATCCAATGATACAAATAATCTACGACCCTCAGAATACAAAGATCTTAATCTAAACAAACAGAGGAAACATAATATAGATGTTATAATAGATAGACTAAAACCATCATTAAATGAAAAAAGTAGAATTTTTGAGTCAGTTCAAAATGCAGCAAACTTAACTAATGGAATAATTCTTACACTCATCGATGATAAAGAGTTTTTCTTTTCCAGACACAATGCTTGTCCATTCTGTAAAATAAGTATAGGAAATATTGAACCCAGATCTTTCTCGTTTAACTCCCCCTTTGGAGCATGCGAGGAATGTAATGGTCTAGGGATCAAGATAGAATTTGATCCCGATCTAATAATTCCAGATAAAAATAAAAGTATTATCGAAGGAGCAATTAAACCTTGGCAAGGAAGTTTTGCTACTTTTCGCTCATCCATGTTAAAATATGTTGGAAAAAAATTTGGATTTAACTTAAATACCCCAATAGAAAAAATGAGCTCCGAACAAATAAATGTTATATTATATGGAACAAATCAAAATATTTACTATAAGTATGAATCAAAATTCTCTCAAAGCAAGTGGGAATATGAAAGTAATTTTGAAGGAGTCATCCCCAATTTACAAAGGTTGTATAATAGTACTGACTCAGAAAACAAAAGAGAAATGCTTGCACGGTTTATGAAAGAACATGTTTGCGATAAATGTTCCGGAAAGAGACTAAAGAATGATTCATTGTCTATTAAATTATCGGAGAAATCAATAATGGACGTAGGAGATTTACCTATTGATGAATGCTATAATTTTTTCAATAGCTTAAAGCTTGATGATACAAAAAAATATATTGCAAAAAATGTGTTGAAGGAAATTAGATCCCGACTTGAATTTTTAATTAATGTAGGATTAAATTATTTGACATTAAATAGATCAACATCTTCACTTTCGGGAGGAGAATCTCAAAGAATTAGACTTGCGACTCAAATTGGCTCAAACTTAACTGGCGTATTATACGTTTTAGATGAACCAACAATAGGACTACATCAACGTGATAATGATAGATTAATTAAAACTCTAAAAAGACTACGAGATTTGGGCAATTCTCTTATAATTGTTGAGCATGACGAAGATGTAATAAGAAATTCTGATTGGATTATTGATATTGGTCCAGGTGCCGGAATACACGGTGGAAGAATAGTGGCTCAAGGAAATTTGAACGAAATCATACAGAATCAAAATTCTTTAACAGGGAAGTATTTAAAAGGAGAGAAAACAGCTACTCTGAGTTCAAAAAAAAATCAAAGCACGCATTTAATTACTATTCATGGTGCAAAAGAGAATAATCTAAAATCAATAGATGTAGATATACCTATTGGATGTATGACAATAGTGACCGGAGTTTCGGGGTCAGGGAAATCTACACTTATAAATGAAATTCTTTTTAAGTCCATAGCTAGTTATTTTGGAACAAATGACATCCCTGGGAAACATGATTCCATAAGTGGTATGGACAATATTGATAAAGTTATTGAAATTGATCAATCTCCTATTGGCAGAACTCCTAGATCCAATGCAGCTACATATGTTAATGCTTTTACTCCCATAAGAGAGATTTTTTCTAAAACTATAACTGCCAAAGAAATGGGTTATAACCCTGGACGATTTTCCTTTAATGTAAAAAGTGGAAGATGTGAGTCATGTGAAGGATGTGGAGTAAAGCGAATTGAAATGCAGTTTTTACCTGATGTGTATGTAAAATGTAATGAGTGTATGGGAAAGCGTTATAATTCTGAAACATTGTTAGTAAAATATAAGGGTAAGACTATAGATGATATATTAAATTTCACAGTAGAAGAAGCAATGTACTTTTTTCAAAATATACCTATTATCTACAAAAAATTAAAAACCTTATTTGACGTAGGTTTAGGATACATTAAATTGGGTCAACCAGCTACCACGTTTTCAGGGGGAGAGGCACAAAGAATTAAACTTGCTTCCGAACTTTCTAAAAGGGACACTGGAAGGACACTTTATATTTTAGACGAACCAACCACAGGCCTTCATTTTGAGGACGTTAAGAAATTGCTTAAAATTTTAAACAGATTAACCAAGTTGGGAAATACCGTTGTTGTCATTGAACATAATTTAGATGTTATTGCGAGTGCAGATTGGGTCATTGATTTAGGACCAGAAGGTGGAATTGATGGAGGGCAATTAGTAATTGAGGGTCCTCCAGAAAAAATAATAAACTATGATGACATAAGCCATACAGCTAAATTTTTAAAGAACAAGATATTAAATTCTAAGCTCATTGAGGTAAATAGTTAGAACATTCGCAATGTCCTCATTTAACCTTAACAAAGATGAAAAAAAAATTCCGAGCACTCCAGGAATTTATTTAATGAAAGATAAATCAGGTAAAATAATTTATATAGGAAAAGCAAAAAATTTAAAAAATCGAATTAAAAGTTATTGCAGTCTGAATTCACAAAGTAATTTGAAATATAAAGACAAAAATTTTTGGAAAACTCGAATATTAATAAATAGAGTTAATGATATCGAATATATCCTAACTGATAATGAAATTGAAGCATTCCTTCTTGAATCAAATTTGATTAAAAGGTATAGACCAATTTTTAATATAGAGTTAAAAGATCAACAAAGATACACTTATTTAAAAATTACAGATGAAAAATTTCCTAGATTATTAGTTGCAAGAAGAAATAGAAATGGAGATTTTCAAGGGCCCAATGGAGATATTTTCGGTCCCTTTGTGTATGGAAGTTCAAGATTTCTCTCTATAGGAATATTGAGAAAAATATTCAAGATTAGAATATGTAATCGGCTCCCCACAAAGCCTTGTTTAGAATATTTTATTCATAATTGTGATGCACCATGTATAAAAAAGATCAGTGAAGAAGAATATTTAAAAAATATAAAAAAATTAAAAGAGATTCTAAAGGAAAAAAATGGACTTGAAAACTTTATTTCAAATTTAAAAATAGAAATGGATGTTGAATCAAAGAAACAAAATTATGAAAGAGCAAAAGAAATTCGTGATACAATAAAAACTATAGAAAGTTTATTAATCCATCAAAAAATGGATTTAAAAAATAGCAATAATGAAGAATACATAGGTACAAAAACAGATACTTTATCAGGAGTTTCTCATATTCTTATTTTTAAAAGAGTTAATGGAGTTATAAGTGACCAAAGGAAATATGATTATGAATTAGTTGGTGATAATAATTTTTCGACATTTTTACTTCAGTATTACACCACTGCAGCGCAAATTCCTCATGAGATATATGTAAATGAAATTCCGGCATCACAAAAAATTTTAGAATTAGCTCTAAAAAAATTAGCCAATCATAATGTCAGAATTATTAAGGTTACAGATTCTACTAACAATGAGAAAAAAGATTTAATGAATTTAATACTTAAGAATTTATCAATTCAAGTTGAGAGAAAATATAATCCATCTGTCATAGAACTTAAAAATATTCTCAATTTACAAGAATTGCCTTTCATCATTGACTGTTTTGATATATCAAATTTGGGAATCACTTATGCAGTTGGTGCATGCGTAAGGTTTGTTAATGGATATCCCTACAAAAGTGGGTACAGGAAATTCAAAATTAGGACTTTACAATTCAAACAGGATGATTATTCAATGATCAAAGAAATAGTACATAGAAAGTATTCTTTCCATAAAGTTTCTGACGAAGATGACAAACTTAATAATAAAAATAATAAGGTTAACTCTATAAATAACAATAAATTAGATAATTCGTTTCCGCATCTTATAGTTATTGATGGAGGAAAAGGTCAACTGGCTTCCGCACAAGTTGTATTAAAAAAGATGGATTTGGATATACCTCTTATTTCTTTAGCCAAGGAAAATGAAGATATATATACCACTTTCTCACCCGAACCTTTGCAAATTTCAAAGAAGAATCCTGCATTGCATTTACTTCAATTCGTACGAGATGAAGCACATAGATTTGGTTTAGCCTATAATATAAAATTGAGAGCAATTAATTTAAAATAATCAGCATTATTTCCATTACAAAAATATACCATATATTTATAAGCTGTAGTAGTCATATGAAACAAGAATTTAATAGTATAGAATTAACTCTTTTATTCAAGAAAGGATAATTATCCATTTATTTATATTCTTATTTTAATGCCGATTCCTAGAATAATAATTGCTGGTACTACAAGTAGTGTAGGAAAAACTTCTATAACTTTAGGAATTCTTTATCTACTAAAGAATCTTGGTTTTAAAATTCAAGCTTTTAAAGTAGGCCCAGATTTCATTGATCCCTCATATCATCATTTAGTTACTAATAATCCTTCTTATAATCTCGATTCATGGTTAATGGGAAAAAAAGGAATAATCAATACTTTTGAGAAGTATACAATAGGAAAAGACATAGCAGTTATTGAAGGAGTGATGGGGTTATTTGATGGTATTGGTGGTAAAAATGATTTCGCAAGTACTGCCCACATAGCGAAAATATTAAATTCTCCAATAATTTTAGTTATAGATGCGAGTAAAGCTGCAAGATCCATAGCTGCTATTGCTTATGGATTTTTGAATTTTGAGAAAGAAATACACATACAGGGAATTATCCTTAATAAAATATCCAGTCAGAGGCACTTTCATTTTATCAGAGATGCTTTCGCCAACAAAATAAAGATTCCAATTGTGGGCGTTGTCTATAAGAATAAGGATATTATTTTTTCCGAAAGACATTTAGGCCTAATTCCAAGAGCGGAATTAGATTATAAAAAAAGAAACGAGATCCTAAATTCAGCTAAGGTTCTTTCAGAATCTTTAGATGCGGAAAAAATTATGAATTTAATTGGACCCATACAAAATGAAAAGATTACAAAGAAAAAAATTGATAACATTAGAGATCAAAATATCCCAACTATCAAAATTGCAGTTGCGTTAGATGAGTCTTTTAACTTTTATTACCAACAAAATCTTGATATTTTACAAAAAAAGGGGGCTCACCTTATTTTCTTTAGTCCTTTAAATGACAACAGATTACCTGACGAAATTGATGGTATTATAATAGGAGGTGGATTCCCAGAAATATTAGCTAGCGATTTAAGTAAAAATCTTTCTATGATGAGAGCTATTAAGAAAATAGCTGAAAACGAGATTCCAATATATGCAGAATGTGGTGGGTTGATGTACCTTTCTAGATCGATAAAGGAAGGAATTCGTACATATGGAAATGGCAAAATACCTGAATCAAAAGTAAATTTTAATAAAACTTACAAAATGATAGGATTAATAGATGCTATAACAAAAATGACAGATAAATTAACGCTTAATTATACACAGGGCAAAGTAATAAATCAATCATTTTTTGGTAATATAAGTAGCATTAAAGGTCATGAATTTCATTTTTCTGAAATGGAAAATATTCCACTTGATTCTAAATTCTCATATTATTTAAATAAAGGAAAAGGAATAATTAATCAAAAAGATGGTATGGTAGTTTATAATACTCTTGCTTCATATACTCATCTTCATTTTTCCAATACTAAATTGCCCCAACAATTTATTTTCAATTGTAAAAAGTTTTCAAGAAAATAAAAATCATCCTTGGGCCAAAATTTATTTAGTGATAAATTTAAATTTATTTAATCTTCACAATAGAGAAATAGTTCATGAAAGCCTTAAAATTATCATCAGATAAAACAATATCATTAGTTGAGATTGATGAGCCAATTATCAAAGATAAAGAAATTTTAATTAATTTAGGTTCGTGTGGCATTTGTGGATCTGATCTTCGAAACGTTTTTGCTGATTCTTGCAAACCTACCTCCAAATTAGGACATGAGATTACTGGAACAATCGTTAAAGTTGGAAAAAGTTTTAATGGGAAAAACTACGAAGGAAAGAGGGTTTTTGTAAATCATCATGCCCCTTGTAATAGTTGTCATTATTGTATCCATGGCAATGAAACAATGTGTGATAAATTTACAGATAATATTTTTCCTTGTGGGATCTCAGAAAAAATTATACTTTCAGAATGGATTGTAAATAATCAGAGTATTTTTGAACTTCCGGATTCACTGAGTTTTGAAGAAGGGTCAATGATTGAACCTCTTGCTTGTTGTATTCGAGGATGGAAGAAAATACCATTTGTAAAAGGTGATTCAGTATTAATATTTGGCATCGGACCGATCGGTATTCTTCATGCCATGTTGGCTAAAATTTATGGGGCTTCAGCCATTTATTGTATAGACATCAATCAAAATAAAGTTAACTTTTGTAAAAAAATGAATCTCGGAATATGTGTAGATGGAAGGACATCTGAAATTGAGAGTCTAATTGATTTGAATGATAGACTTCGTCCTGATTTAATCATTATTGCCACCTCTGATATGCGTGTTTTACGTAAATCAGTGGATCTCATAAGAAAAGGTGGAACCATCTTAATTTTTGGAGAACCTCAAAAAGAGATTAATGTAAATGTAGATATAAATAAAATTTACTCAAAAGAAGTCAGAATTAAAACAACATACGCTGCTACTAATAAGGAAATACATGAAGCGTTACATATGATAACAAAAAAGGAAATTGATGTTAATAAAATAATAACACATAGATATAGTATATTAGAATCCAAGGATGCCTTTAAAAAGGTACATGATAGAACTGATGTAATAAAAGCCATCATAATCAATAAGTGATGATCTAGGTCTCCACATAGCGAAAGTGAATATAAAATAATATAATTTATTCTTCTACTTTTATGCCCTTCCAAAAAGCCACATAATTTTTGATATGTCTAGCTTTGTCTAAAGGTTCTGGATAATACCAGGCTGAATCTTGATTAACGTCATCTTCAATATTAATTGTATAATAGCTAGCAATCCCTTTCCATCCACATCTTGTATGGGTAGTACTATCTCTAAAAAATCGTCTATTAACAGATTCAGGAGGAAAGTAATGATTTCCTTCAATTACTACTGTCGATTTACTATCAGCCAAAATGACATCTTTCCAAATTGCTTTCATATTTATATTAACGATTATTCTCCTTTAAAACATTACTTTACTAAACCTTTACAATATAGCATTCTTGTATAAGAATTACATATCCAACTAATCACTGTTAAGTAATTAATATGAACTTAGTTTGACACGATTTATGTATGTTTTATGTTCGCTCTATAGTTTTTTTTAATGCTTCGTTCATTTTTTTAAAACTTGCTACAATATCGTCTTCCATTTTTTGAGAAGTAAACCTGACTCCTATTCCCGAAAAGATTTCCTTGTTCACAAAATTGACTTTGTTTTCAGAAAGTTTTTCAATTAGAAAAATTCGTTCACCTGAAAATATTTGTGAGAAAAATAATGTACCCTTCCATCTTAACTCATGGTTAGGAGTAATTTTAATAACTTTTGGGTGATATACTCTATTCTTTCCTCCTATCGTACTTAGATGAATTTCTAATTGATTTCCAATTATAGGTTCTCCTTTAATTTTTTGAAGTATAGGATTCCATTGATAATAATTTTTAAAATCAGTAATTACCTTCCATAAAATTTCAGGACTAGAATTTATCTGTATTTCAGTAGTAAGTTCTTTCAATGATTAATTAATATGAGCATCATTTTTAAGATTTACTTACCTTTCAAATTCAAGGAAAGAATTAATATTATTTCATTTTATGTAGGTACAATAACATTAATGCATTCGTTATTGAAGAAGCTACAGAACTTCCCCCTTTTCTACCTATATTAGTGATATGAGGAATATCAGTTTTAGAGAGTTCTATTTTTGATTCCAGTGCAGAAACAAATCCGACAGGCACACCAACTACTAAAGAGGGAAGTGTTATCTTCTCATTAATCATTCGAATGACTTCATGTAATGCAGTTGGAGCATTCCCTATTACAATTATTCCGCCATTCATTTGCTGTGCCAAATTACGCATAGCCGTTTCAGCACGTGTTTTATTAAGTTTCTTAGATTCATTAATGATGTTACTTTCAGAGATGTTGCAAATACACTTTAAATTTAGTTTAGTGAGTGAATTTTTTGAAATTCCTGCTCTTACCATTTCTACATCAGTAATGATATTACATTTATTTTCAATTGCTTGAAACCCAGAGGTAATAGCATCATTGTTAAACAACAGTTTTTCTTTGAGAGCAAAGTCAAAATCTGCAGTAGCATGGATTACACGTCTAACAATATTCCATTCAAATTCTTTATTGTACGTATGTTTTCCAATTTCGCTCTCTATTATGTCAAAGCTGTTTTTTTCAATATCAAAGGATTTAATAGACATAGATCTGTTATCAGGATTCTCTCTGATTTCTTTCTTAAACAATTTTTTTCTCAACTTCATTTGCTCGCTGCAAAATAAGATTTACCATTCTGTCATCAACTCCAATATGATCTGCAATAAGAATATTAGAAAAAGAATGGCTTTTTAATGCATTTTTAACTTCTTTAATTACATCATGTTTTATATGTATACCTTTGTGTAAAAAATAAGGCATTATCAATACAATTCGTGGATTTTTTTTAATAACAGAGTTAATACCTTCTTGTATGGTCGGTTCTGCTAATTCGAGAAAACAATAATCAACATTTTTATAAGAACTTTTTATAGCATTAATAGTAAAAATAAAAGCCTCTGTTGCTCTTCTATCAGAGCTGCCATGACCAATAACAAGAACATCACACTCTTTATCTTTAAGTTGAATGTCATTATCAAACTTTAATTTGGTTAATCTATCCCTTATTACAAATGTTAGAACTTCAGAATAACAAAGAGGTTTCGTAATAACTAATTTTACTCCTTTTTCTTTAGAAAGTGCTGCAGTTCTCTGAACGGCATCTTTCAATTTCATTCCTGGATACAGAAAATAAGGCATAACAGTTATCAAATCAACATTTTCCTTGATACAATTTCTAATTCCTTCATCAATATAGGGCGGAATCACTTCCAGAAAACAGAAATTTGAATAGATATATCCTCCTTTTTGTTTAGCTTGCTTTGATATTTTGTATAATTCATCCTGTACTTCCAATTCTTTACTTCCTCTATCTATTATCAAAAGGGCCTTTCTCATTGAAAATTCACTCTACTTACAGCTATAGTTAAATTAGGAGGAAATTTTTGTTTTGGGATAAGTAATTTACCATGAGAATGTAATAATGATGATGCTTCAGAAACACTAGCAATTCCCTCAAATTTCTTAACTGTGTCAGAAGGATTAGGGACTGAGATTTGCTCTAGTTCTTTTTTTTCAAAAAGATATAAAGGAAGATGAAATTCTTTAGAGAATTCTTCCAATCCCTTGACGGGGATTTTCTTTTTGATAGAAGAAAGACTTTTGATTGAGGCAAAGCTCAAACCGTTTTTCTCGAAAATAGCCTTAACACCATTTAGGATCTCTTCTTTTGTCGTATCCCAATGTATGCCTATACCAATTACGAAAGTTTTAGGTCGATATATTACTGATTTCGAAAGAATTGTATCATCTGTAATTATTTTGTCTGTAATAACTATTCCTCCTTTATATAAATTGTCTTTGATATTTTCAATATCTTTAATCATAACAACATTAGATGGAAGGTTTTCCGTATTCCACCAAGTACGCTCACCTACATCCTGGAAGATTGCTATTTTTTCTTCATTAACCATATATGCACTTACTTTTGTGACATTCTCATAGTTATCTATACTCCAACCTAATTCGTTACCAATTAAATCTACACTAATGGTTTTGTTTACATCAGCAGCAGTAGTAATAACAGGTGTTGAATTTAGAAAAGCAGCAATATATCTTGATAATGCATTGGCTCCTCCTAAATGTCCAGAAAGAGTGCTAATAACAAACGTTGCTTTATCATCAATAACCAAAACAGCAGGGTCAGTTTTTTTATCCTTAAGAAGTTGTGAAATTAATCTTATTACTGCTCCTAAAGAAAAAATACAAATCAAAGCATCGTATGATTTAAAAAGATCTGAGATTTTTTTCTGAGTAGTTTCTTCAAACCAAATAATAGTAGTATCCTCATTGTAAAACTTTTGAGGAACATAAATCTCGGCATTAAAAATATTTTTTTTGATAACTCCAGCTATTCTTATACCGTTTTTTGTTATGGCGATAACTGCGATTTTCTCTTTCAACTGTTTTGGTTATTAATTAGTCAAAATTAATTCTTTGCATATTTAATAAATTAATTTCTGATTAACCAATAAGACATCCTAAATCTTCTAAAACTAAAATAAGTAAATCTTTAATAAGTTATCTATTTTTTTCAGTTTTCTTATTTAAATTCAATTATCATGGATATGTGCCTAATATTTTACCGTCAAATCCAAACATAACAACCTCAATTTCAATCGATTTGTTTGAATGACTAGACATTTCTGAATAAACTTGCTTGCACATTAAATCGAAAAATTTTTTGACATTGTTTTGAATTATTATTTCAGATACGTGTCTTGCGGTATTGGCTTTTCTTATTTCGTCGAGAATATTTTTAGAATCAATACACAATGATGCTAAATTAGCCATATATTCCATATTAACATGGGATCCACGTACATGCGTTTGTTTTATTCCCATAGCCATTTTAGTTAGTTTTCCAATAAATCCAGCTATTATAATTTTTTTTATGTTTCGATTTGCACACTGTTTTACTGTATATCCAGAGAAATCACCCATTTGGACAAAGGCATAATCAGGGAGATTTTTATGAATTTTTTTAATATAATCTTCACTTCTTCCCCCAGTTGTCAATACCACTACATCAGTACCTAGTGAAATGGCTACATCTAGACTCTGTCTAATTGATGCTGCGAACGAAGCAGTAGAATAAGGAAATACTATTCCTGTAGTTCCCAAAATAGATATTCCTCCTAGAATACCTAAGCGGGGATTATCTGTTTTTTTTGCTAATTCGCTGCCTTTAGGCACAGATATAATAACCTTAACGCCTTTGTCTGTTAGTATAGATTTTGCTGTATCGCGAACAACTTGTTCTATCATTTTTTTTGGAACAGGATTAATTGCAGCATGACCTATTTCCAATCCAAGTCCTGGCCTAGTAACTCTTCCCACACCTACTCCACCGTCAATCTCAATGCAACCTTTATCACTACTCAAAGATACGGTAGAGCATATTTCAGCTCCATGTGTTACGTCGGGATCATCACCCGCATCTTTTATTACCGCACTGGTCACTGATTGAGTATTTGGAGAATATCTTGTCCATGCAATTTGGAGTTTTACAATTTTACCTTTCGGGAGAGCAATCTCTAATGTATTATATATTTCAGATGAGATTAGTGCTAATAATGCTGCTTTAGTCGCTGCAGTAGCAGATGTACCTGTAGTAAATCCAGTTCTTAAGAGTCCTTTTTTACGTTTTTCTATAATTTCCGATGAAAGTTCTCCCTCGGCTTCCATTTCTGCCAATTTAAGATCATCATCGTCAACGCTATTGTTATGGACTTTAAGATTAGATTCATAACTCATATTATTCCCTAAGATTACTTATCATTATTTTATATATAATCTATAAATTTTCTCTGTTAGGATGTCTAGAGTTTCTTTAGTAAAAATATAGTCTAGATCGTCAACAATGAAACTAATCTGAAATCTTTATATAAAGAAGTTGGAATTTTACAAATAATTAAGATATTGTGAAAAGAATTGCCTTCACTAAAAGATTCTGCACGTATAGTAAAACAATTAGAGAACCTTGAATATAGAGTTCTGAAAGTATTTGTTTCTTCTATAAAACATCATGAAATTATAAATAATCATAACATTTTTTCGTATTCGAATTTACACAAAGATCGAATAGATTATGCAGTAAACAGTTTATTAAAATTAAAATTAATAACTAAAACAGAAAAAGGTTTTAAATTGCTTACAGCAGGATTAGACGTGTATGCTTTGAAACTCTTGGTTGATGCAGGAATAATACTAGGAATCGGAAATTCGCTAGGGATTGGAAAAGAATCTGATGTAGTTGAAGCCATATCAGAAATTCATCAACGAAGAGCTGTTAAATTCTTTAGAATAGGTAGAATAAGTTTTACAGATACTAAGCGAAAAAGATCTCTTGAAAAAAATAAAAATGTTAACAGCTGGTTGTTAATAAATATCGAAGCCGCAAAAAGAGAATATGATTTTCTAGTCAAATTAAAATCAACAAAAATGAATATTGCTACCCCTTATTTCAGATCTATGCATTCCATAGTAATGGATAGGATAAATGGATTACCTTTAATAGAAATTAGAAATTTACATAACCCTATCGAGATTTTTTATAAGGTATTTGAACAAATGAGAATCGCGTATAAGGAAAATATAATTAATGGTGATTTAAGTGAATATAATATTCTTTTAGACGAAAATAATGATATTTGGATAATTGACTGGCCTCAAGCAGTTACTTTAGAACATCCAAATGCGGAATTCCTGATTCGAAGAGATTTATATAATGTAATAAGATATTTTAGGCGAAAATATGACCTGACTATAGATGAAAATTCATATTATAAGAGTCTAGTAAAAGACAATTAAACGTCTAGTATATCGCATTCCTCTATATCCTTCAATGTAAAAAATTATTAAATTTCATTATTTTAACAAATGGGCTTTATCAGTTTTTTCCCAAGAAAAAGAGGGATCGTTCCTTCCAAAATGACCATATACAGCAGTTTTTTTGTAAATAGGTCTTTTCAATGATAATGTTTCTATTATTTTAGAGGGACGCATATCAAAGTTCTTTTTAACTTTATTCTCAATTTGCTCTTGTTCAATTCTACCCGTGCCAAATGTATCAACCATAACTGAAACAGGTTCAGCCATTCCTATAGCATAAGCAATTTGAACTTCACATTTTCGAGCCAATTCTGCGGCTACAATATTTTTTGCGATATATCTTGCCATATAACATGCAGATCGATCAACCTTTGAAGGGTCTTTGCCAGAAAAAGCACCTCCTCCGTGTCTTCCCATACCACCATATGTATCTATAATTATTTTTCTTCCTGTAAGCCCAGTATCGGCAGAGGGGCCTCCTAAAACAAATCTTCCTGTTGGATTAATTATAAATCTTGTTTGACTATCAATCCATTCAGCACAGGTGGGTCGAATGACCTTGTTAATTATTTCTGCTCGTAATTGATCAAGTTCTATATCAGGAGAATGTTGAGTAGAGAGAACGACGGTATCAATTCGTTTAGGTATAAAGTCTTCATACACTACAGAAACCTGCGATTTTCCATCAGGCCGCACCCAATCTAATTCTTTTTTTTTCCTCACCTCACTTAATTTCATACAAAGTTTGTGAGCCATGATTATAGGTAATGGCATAAGTTCTGGAGTTTCCTCGGTGGCATAGCCAAATACCAATCCCTGATCCCCTGCCCCTTGATCTTTTAATTCAGTGGCAGTTACTCCAAGAGAAATATCATCACTCTGCTCATGGATAGATGTAAAAACGGCACAGGTATTACAGTCAAATCCAAAATCTGCTCGATTATAACCTATTTCCCTTATTGTGTTTCTAACTACTTTTTGGACATCTACAGAAGCCTTAGATGTAACCTCTCCTGCAACAATAACAGTTCCAGTAGTTGTTAATGATTCAATTGCAACTCTGGAATTAATATCATGTGACAAAAATTCATCTAGTATTGAATCAGAAATTTGATCACACATTTTATCAGGGTGACCCTCTGTTACACTTTCAGAGCTAAATAAATATTTAGAAACCATTTCTTAAAGACTTTAACTTTAGATTAAAAATCTTTTATGAGTCTTATAAAAAGTACATTATTTCCACGAATAACAACCTTCCCATAATTTGCCAGCAAATCTGAACCAAGATATTCCTCAGCATTAACAAGAATCAGATTCATATATGAATCTACATTACTCATAACTCCTTTGTATTCAATTTCACTTTTTAATCTGACTGCTACACGCTGGTTAAGAGATTTCTGCAATAAAGTTAAAGGTCTCTTCGGTTGTTGAGAACTAGAATTAGCTGACAATGTCAATATATCACTTAGCAATTCATTTTCACATGTAGCAGAATAAAAAGGTTCCTTTATGGTTAAATAATTATAACAATAATTTTTAATATCTTTTGTTGGATTTTTTATCTTCAGGGTCTTCCAATCTAGACAGATTTCTTCGTGGAGGAATTCGTACAGGACTCATAACTAATATCTTTGGAGCAAGCGGTTCAGGCAAATCTCAATTTTGTTTTAGTATTTGTGCAAATTTGATAAAAAAAAATAAAGATGTGAAAGTAATTTTTATCGATACGTCTGGAAATTTTAGACCAGAAAGAATTCTTGATATAACTGATAATTCTAATAAAGAGGGAATACTACAAAATATACATTACATTAGACCTTATTCTATTAAAGATCAATTTGAAGCAATTAAAAAAATTTATGAGATAAAACCAAAATTAGTAATTATTGATACTATTACTTCACTCATATCCATGGAAAGTAAAAATATCGCTAGACATTTAATCTTGATGAAATTTATACACGAATTAGCCCATACTGCAATAAATAATAATTGTGCTATAGTGACCACTAATATGGTTAGAAATATAATTAACAAAAATAGTGTTTATAAAACCATAAACAACACTGATGAACCTGAAAAAAAAATAAAATTGCAAAGAGAATTTATGGGAAAATCTGTATCGCTTTCGATTCATATTAAATTAAAATTCGAGATTATCAGTATATCCGACAATATGTACGAGGTCTCCTTTCTTCAACCCTTCCTTAATGATAGCACTATATTTCGAATAACTAAGACAGGCGTGTTATAAAAAATATTATATTTGTAAGCCTTTATATAAATTCCAGAATTTATCACCAACATAATGCATATTATTAATTATATGACCCTTAGATAACTCGATGGCTTTTTCACTATCATATAGTGAGGTACCTACTGCAAGTGGTTTTTGATGCTGTTTATCTCTTACAATCACAATTTTATCTTTTGAAAATGATTCAAATTTTACAATGCCAGGACGTGCAATATTTGCACCATTACAGATGTATTTTACTGCTCCCATATCTATAAGAACATAAGGAAATAATTCAACTAAACTATTGTTTCCTAAATAAGGAAGTATTATTTCGTTGATTTGAACAGCAGTAAAATTATCTTCATGTATTAATAATTTTCTATCTTTTTCAATTTCGTAAGCTTTTATATTTTTAAATTTTGGGATAGTTTTTTCTGGCCAATTTGTATGTAGTTTTTCTAATATCATAGATGTTTCTTTTTTAGATAACATATTGATTTTCAAACTATATCTTTATTCTCTGAATGATAATTTATCTTTAATTTTAATATTAATTACTAAGACAGACGGTGATATACAAATAAAAGATGGTTATGGTTTCCTATTTTTCAATGGGGTATATTCGCAACCCATCGGCCCACAATATTTTCCAACATAAACTGCTTTGGGGCGATATAAAGCTGGTTTTGGTGCGGCTTCTGCAAATTTTTCTTCGATAACATGTGCTGCCCATCCAGAAATTCTTGAGATTGCAAAAATAGGAGTATTAAGATCAACAGGAAAACCCATACAATAATAAAGCGATGCACTATATAGATCAACATTAGGATAGATTGGTTGTTTTCTAATATCTGTGATGTATTTTTTTGTATATTGTTCTACCTGGCGAGTGATTTCATACCATTTATAATTCTCATTTCTACACACAGATTTTGAAAGTCGTTCTAGAATGTCCGCTCGTGGATCTGTAGTACGATAAACTGCGTGTCCCATTCCCATAATTCTTTTCCCCTCCTTTAGTTTATCTTGTATCCATTTTTCGATATTTTTAGAATCATGTATATCAAAAAGCATTTTCATTACCTCTACGTTAGCTCCTCCATGTAATTCACCGGATAAGGCCCCTAAAGCACCACAAATGCATGAATACATATGAGCACGAGTAGAAGCAATTTCTCTAGCTGCAAAAGTGGACGCATTAAAGCTATGTTCTGCATGCAATATCAAACAAATATCAAAAACTTTTACTTCTTCAAAAGTAGGTTTCCGTCCAAACACCATATAAAGAAAATTTGCAGAATGTTTTAGTTCCTCGTCTGGTTCAATAATCTCTTCCCCTTTTCTTATCCTATTCCATGCACTAACTATTGAAGGAATTTTCGATATAAGAGATATCGCTCTTTTTATATTGTCCTCTTTGGTATCTGAATAAATACTTTCATCGAAATCTGCAAGAGAAGGAACAGTGGATTGTAGTACGTCCATCGGACGAGCTGTTTTTGGTTTATTTTCTAAATTGGCAATTAAGGAATGTGGTAATTTTCTAGATTGTTTTAGTTTATATGAAAATTCATCTAATTCTGTTTTGTCAGGAAGTTCTCCAAATAGTAAAAGATAGGCTGTTTCTTCAAATGTAGAATGATTTACTAAATCAAGAATGTCATACCCTCGATAAATTAATTTACCATTTTCACCATCGATAGATGAAATTTTTGTATCTGCAACCTCAATATTTCGTAAACCTATATTTCTTGCATCCAAATTTAATACATCATAACCTCTGAGAGTTATATATTAAAAGAATATGCTGTAGATAGCAATGGTTAGGCATCGAATTGAAGTAATTATACCTTTAGAGATTCTTCATTCTTTCCTCTATTACTTATAGTAAGAATATCGATTCCGTCTCCACTTGATGCATCTCTTTGAATAGCAGCTCTTATCGATTTAATAGCGAGGTTTTTAGCATCATCTTCATTCATTTGTGAATTATATTGCGCATCCAATATACCTAGAGCCATTTCTGCACCACTTCCTACCGCAGCATATTCATCGGGTAGTAGCGATCCGAGGGGATCAAGAGTATATATACGAGGTTTATCATCATATCCACCTACTATAACTTGAGTCAACAAAGGAAAGTATCGCCTTTCAAACATAATTACAGACATCAGTTTGGCAACTGAATTTGTAGGAACTTTACGTCTTATTTCCATTTTACGGATTTTTGATAATGCAGCAACCTGTCGAGCAAGTACATTCATATCGGCAACCATACCGGCACAAGCTGCTCCTACATTCTCAGTCAAGACAAAAGTTTTTTTAGTATTCTTATTAACAAGGAAGTTCCCAAAAGAAACTCGTTGTTCAGATGCCAATAAAACACCATTATTAAAAGAGATTCCTACGGCTGTTGCGCCAGGAAAGTATTGGAACGCCATTTGTGGTATATGAAATAAGAGCCAGATTTAGTCTTTTCTATTAAATGTTAATCAGGTTTCTTATTTTTTTCTACTATGAAGGTTATGAATCTTAATTGCTTCCCCAATTAAACGATTTTGTAATTCTAAAGCATCTTTTCCTTCTGGATGTTTCTCTTCCGCTATAGCTTCGGCTACTAATCTAATAATGTGTCTCAAGAGAAATTCATCCCCTCGTTCGGATTCAGCTTTATATGCTGAATTTGCTTTATTTACAAAAACTACATTTTCATTCGTAAAGCCATATCTGGAGTCACTTTCATCCTCATACGGTATTACTTTATATCCAATCTTTTTTAATGCAAAGGTTCGTTTAAGAGTTTTTATTTTTTTTATCTGCATATTATCTAAATTACTCGATGGATGCAAATTAGGAAAAGTTTGTGTCCTTTCATTAGCGTTGTAATAATGAGGTTCATTCTCACTATGGATAGTCTGATGTTCTAGTATACTAGTATGAGCTTGTTCCTTATTTTTGGAGATTTGAACAGATGAATTTTCATAACTCTCGGCTGTTGGAAATTTATTATCTTGGTTCTTGAATTTTGTAATAGATGCATTTTCAGTTAACCTATCTTGGTTAGGGATAGTTACTTTATCTTCAACTGTTTCATATTCCTCTTCTTCTACTTCTACAGACTCCAAATTCTCAATGACTGCTTGGCCAAGAACTTTATCTATTTCACGATATATTCGCGACTCTTCCTTTGTTATTAATACATCTTCATATTCAGTCAATTTTGGTATTACTTCATTAACAATAAATTCTTTGACGTACTTGTTAAAATTATAGTATGCATCGTCCTCTATTAATGCTGATTTATCTGCAAATCTGGAAGTTAAAGCATCACATCTTAATAATCCAGTTATTCGATTCAGCTTAGCATCAAATCCAAAATTAGTTCTTACAACAATATGATTCCCAATCATTACACCTATTCCTTTCTCCTCTTCTGTTAATGGACGTCTTGCGACTACAATTTCACCACTAATTTGGCCATTATCAAGATTTACTGGGATTCGATAGCCTTGTATCTCTTGGGCCTTTACTATATCAGCATTATGCAGATCCCATTCATTGAAGCTCTCTGATTGTTTAATAAATATTTGAAACATGGGCTGTCTAAGAATGGCTAATTTACGTATTTCCTTATATAATTTCAAAGGGTCAATATTCATCTTTGCGTTACTTAAAGTTAATTCTGTTCCGTTTCTACCTAGTGGTTTTTCTTTTATCTCATTTAATAAAGAATTCCCGGAAAATAATTGATTTAAAGAGTTTTCATCTATAACAAGACATTTGCTATAAGTATTTTTTTTGGTTTTAATTTTCATGCTCTTAAATGACGTAAGAAAAGATAGTCGTCCTGTTCCATATCGGCCTGTTCGACTTCTCTTTAATTTTGGAGAAATCGATTCTATCTTTTTATGTGGCGATCCCAATAATAAGAATTTTTCAATTCCTTCTTCGTCCATGCCTGCATCATCTTCTATTACTATAGATCCGGTATTGAGTATGGTAATTAGTAGCTGTGTAGCATCTTCATCAAAAGCGTTCTCTATCAATTCTTTAACTATTTCATATGGTGAAACCCAAGTCTTTGTAGCAAATTCCTTAAAAAATGATGGATGAACTTTTAATTGTATTGACATTATATAATAATAAAAGGACTTTCTTGCCTTTATTTATTGTGTTCGTCTATATACGAAAGAAGATATTCCTTTTAAAAATTGATAAAAAATGAGAGAATTATTGGGGGACATAGCCTTTCATTTTTAAGGCTTCGCTTAAACCCTGTACATTTGCTTGTGCGGTACTAAATATTATTTCTATAGTATCTTTGGAAACATATCCAGCTTTAGAAGCCACGTTAACAGATTGTTGATATGCTAAAGATATAAGGGAAGAAATCGTCTCAGGTGCAAAATAAACTAATTCTATCGCCAGGTTCAAAGCAGAAGAATAAGATTGTTGTAATTCTTTTACATATTCTTTAACGTCAAGCTGTAAATCTTTTTCTCTAAATTGAAGACCTTCTGAAATTGCATAATTAACTAGTACACCTGCTTCAATTGGTTTTATGTCTAATTTAGAAATCAGCGATGCAAGTTTTTGAGATATGACCTCTCCTGATTTAACTACTAATGTATCTTTTGTTACAGCAATACTCCCTTGATCGATTTTAGTTTGAACTTTTGCTTCTTTAAACTCAGAGAGGACAGGACCAGGTGGAATTCCAGTATTGCCTGCTGGGACTATAATATCCTTGGGCGCAATATCTCCTCCTTTGGCTGGTAAAAAAACTTTATTTTCGCTGAAAATCAAGTTAAGCTTGAAAGGACTTAGATTAGTAAACATCAATGCACATTGACCTTCTAATTCTTTGCTTAAATCCTCAATACCTGAAATTTTACTTACTTTTTCAAAAGCTCTCTGCGCAACTTTATTTTTGATTATTTTAATAATAATTTGACCATGAAATTTTTTTCTTAAAGTCATTAACTGAGTAGCCCTAACTTTATTCATTTTTGATAATGCTATAACATTATATTTTTTTGGAAGCTCCTGTAATTCTTGGTACATTAATTGCTTCTTTTGAGGATATTTCTTAATTTTTTCATCTGAACTCATATTCTAAGCACCTTTTGTTTTGTTAGATAATGATGATAAACTTATACTATTACCCATTGTAAATTTGACTGAGGTATTACGAATGTTCTTATCCCCTTGAGGCAATTTTTTTTCTAAAAGAGACAATATAGTATTTGCATTTTGAATAAGTTGTTTATCATCCATTTTTTCATCTCCTATTTTAGTAGAGATATTTAGTTGATTGCGACTTCTAATTCTTACAGAACCCCTCAACCTAGTCAATATACTTTCAATAGGTGCACCATATGGTATAGGCGTTGGCATTTTACCCTTAGGACCCAGAAATTGACCTAGAGATCGCCCAACTGTCGCCATTAATGCGGTATCAGATAAAAAGAAATCATATGCCTTTGCTAGCTTTTTCGCTTCTTTTTTATTTGTACCAAGTCTATCAAGTTCATCAACTTCTATTATTCTATCTGCTTCTGCTCTCCTTGCTCTCGAACCCATTTCACCTGATGCTACTACACAAACCGTGGCTTGGCGGCTTGGTTTATTTGGTAAATGTACTACTTCATTGAAACTAAATCCTTTTTTTACATCAATATCTTTTAATATAATAGTAAGATCTACAGACTGATCGAAGTTTCGCTTTTTATAATCTCTTCTAGCGTGCTCTATAAGATCTTTAAGTTCAACATCACTTGTCATGGTAAATGTGTAAAGATAGAATATTGAGCCATTTAAAATCGTTTAGAATGAATAAAAAGTTTTTGTAGTATGATAGGATAATATTGTTTGATTATTTTTTTTCTATGAAAGCAATTTAACTTAAAAAATTTATATACCTAAACGTAAAATTATTTTTTGTATATGGCGGAAAAAATGACTGCTCTTTGGTTAATCTTATTGACTATGATTACTTGTGCCGCAGTTCCAGTCTTCTTGGTAATTTTAACCGCACCTCATCCTACTCAATTCATTACTGTTGTTGATGAAAAATTCTTAGACCTTCAACCATATAATATGATCAGTAAATTCCCATTTATCTAACGTTGATGGATTAATGGGAAAAGATTTCTTTTTTATAAAATCGTATTGGAGAAGGCATTTTAAAAATAATGGATCTAATAAAAAAATGATAATTTATATTAATAATTCTTATCCCAAAAATGGCAGAAAATAATCTCTTTACTATGCTTTTTTGGTTGGGAGAACTCACTCTTGCCAGTTGGATACTATCCTATGGAGCTGAACATCTTTCTGAGAAATTTGGTGCTAAATTCGTAGGTAGAGTCCTATTAAGTATAGCAACTACTTTGCCCGAAATCGCTATAGTTATTTATGCTGCAGCGCAAGGGTCTTTTGGTATAGCGATTGGTTCTGGACTAGGAAGTAACTTGTTAATGATGACATTAGGTTTAGCGATTATGTTAATTATAGCAACAACAAGATTATCAAAGGCGCCGCTTAAACAAATTGACGTTAGTACCTTTAAAAATGATATGATTTTTTTGATATTAGCTGCAATAACAAGCTTTGTGCTATTTTTAGACGGATTTAATTATATTGATGCGTTCATATTTATGGGTCTATTTACAGGATATATAATATTATCACTATATGAAATGAGGATTGAAAATAGAGAGAAAATCTCTAATAAAAATATCGATAAGAATAGCAATAATTATAATAATAAGGAATTAATAGTTGAGCAAGATATTTCAAATGATACAAATGATGATAAAAAGAAATTTCTCAAAGCAATAGGAACGTTTTTTCTAGGTGCTATAGGGATCCTTTTTGGTGCAGAACCATTTATTCATTCTTTGGAGGGGCTTTCAGTAGAATTTGGAATATCCGCTGTAGTACTGGCGGTAATCATAAGTCCAATTGCTGGAGAAATGCCTGAAAAGATTTCAATGATGATACTGGCCAGGAAAGGAGCTGCAGGAGCGTCGATAGCTATTGCAAATGTATTAGGTTCTAAAATACTTAATAACACATTATTATTGGCTGTAGCAGTCTTTGCAGCAATGTATTCCTTTGGATTTGATAAAGTAATTGAAATGACAGAGATTTTATATTATCAAATTATTCTCGTTACAATAGTCACAATATTAGCTGTTCTTCCAATGTTTAGAAAAAAAATAGGACTAAGATTTGGTTTTGTTCTATTATTTATGTATATAATATGTATATTTATACAATTTCTATTTCCGCAAAACATGCATTAAATTATTATTCGCTATTACAAACCGAAGAATAGTATTTAATATTTTAATTTACCAAGTTACCCCTACAATTTTCCATATTAATGAGACATTCATCACATCAAAAAAACTTCACAATTAATTGACCATAAAGGTTGTTAACGACGGGAATATACCTCCGCACTTCCATTATTATTTACTAGGCATTATTTAAGATTTTTAAATAATTTTGAGGGCGGCACATGTAACAATTTATCTAATATTAAGAATAAAAAATCAAAAATAAAATAATGAAAGTTTATCCAAATAAAGAGGATAATCCTTCTAGGGCTTCTTCTTCTTTCTTTTCGCTTTTCTCTTCCTCTTCCGCTTCCTTTGTAGCTGTCTCAGGTGCAGTAGCCCCGGTTGCGGAGGGTGCTGCAGCTGTTGTTGCCACAGTCATTGGGGCAGCCTTCAAAGCAGCTTCAATATCCACATCTCCTAGTGCAGCTACAAGAGCCTTTATTCTAACAGCATCAGGTGCAGAACCAGTTGCTTTGATTACATTAGTAACATTATCTTCGTTAATATCTTGTTTCAATTTGTGTAATAATAATGCCGCATACACGTATTCCATTAGTTATCAAAAACGGATTATTATAAAACCATAATATAAAACTTTCAACTTGTTATAAAATCTTTGAACTTCTCGCTACAGCATACACATGTTCTTTTAAATCTCTATCATAGAGAGAATTCATCTTCTCTATTAAAATAGCACGATAATGATGTTTTTCTTCTTCAGATTGAGAATAAATAACATCTGCAAATAGATCTGCGAAATTTTCTTTTATCCAACCTTCCAAAACAAAAAATCTTCTTTCATTAATCCAACTTACTTTATTTTTACTTTGATCTATATTACCATAAAAATTTCCTGTTTCAATTCTATCAATTAGAATAAAAATACAATTATTGGGATCTGGATCATTTAGTACTTCTTGAGATCTTTTTCCAAGTATACCTTTTTGTCTCTTTGAGAGAAGCCCTAATGGTTTTATATAAGATCCTAGAATTGAAAGCGAATTATTATTAACCAATTGAACCCTTCCCAAAATAATTCGTTTAAATTCTCGTTCAGGTTCTACCGCAAAGACATAATCTCCAACCTTGATCTTACCAAGTCCAAACATTATTCGAAGTTAAAAGCTAAATTATATATTATTTACTATAATCTTATTTAATCTATAAAAAACATTAAATATTATAACATATTGTTATGACATTGAAAAAAATAATAAAAAGTAATCAAATTTTTAAATTAAATCTTTAAAATATAATTACATTTATTAATCCATATTTATAACGTATTCCGGATATAACTTGCAAAGGTTTGATGAACTCGATATGAAAATACTTACTGAGCTAACCCGTGATGCTAGTATTTCGGTCCCCCAGTTGAGTAAAAATTTGAATATAAATTCTTCGGTTTTATATAGTAGAATAAAGCGTCTTTCCAAAAGAAACTTAATTAAAAAATTTACCATCATGGTTAATGAAAATATGCTTGGTCTTAATATAAAAGCAACAGTTGGTATCAATCGTGACCCTAAAAGAAAGGATCATATTCACAAAGAATTACTCCATATTGCTGAAGTCAGGTCCTTATCTGAGGTGACTGGTAGGTTTGATATGATTGTAAATGTTAATGCTAGTACTTTAGAAGAATTGCATAATATTGTAATTGAGAGAATTGGTAAAATCGAAGGAATCCAAAATACTGAAACTTTCGTTGAAATGCAAAGAACTGAAAAAGATCCAGATTATTCGGAGCAAGTATATTAATTTGACTTAAAATTTTTAAAATTTACTTTATACAGTTAAATTCAAATACTATGCCTAGTAGTAAAAATAATACTATGAACGTGCTAAATATAATTTATTATATAAAAAGAAGGCTTCTTGATATGTATCAAACTCTTTTGCTTGCTAAAAAAACATCTAAAGATGATTATACAACACATATGAGATTTGTATTGCTGGGTATGGGAGTTGTTGGTGCGATGGGATTTACTATTAAGTTAATCGGCGAATTCTTAACTTCTTAAGCCTTAAAATAATAATTTACATCTATTTATAAAATATTATAATATACAATAATTTTACCTCTTAAAAACAGTTTCTTAAAGGGCTGATTTCGGCTATACTCCTATTATTATTTTGTATTAGTTTTTTTATTGCTATTAAGATGATGCAACCTCAAAGCGGGCCCGGAGGGCTTCGATCCCTCGACTTCCGGCTTTCCTCTCAAACGGAATAGAAGGCAGGCGCTCTATCCATGCTGAGCTACGAGCCCTTCACAACAGAAAAAAGCTTTAGCAAATTTAAAGATTATTACTTAGATGTTTCAAAAGATTTATTCTATAGATATTGTTACTTTGAAGTCTATTATTTCTCAATAAATATATACAATTATCATGACGAATTTCTTTATTACTATGGAGGAAAGAAAAGAATTATTCCTTACTATTGAAGAAAATGAAATTCATCCTAATGAAGAAATTCATGGTAGAATTCAAGTGAATTATAATGGTAGATTCGATAGTATAGTAATAAATTCGCAAATTGAAAATTCAAACGATATTTGTAATTATATAGAGTTAAACGGAAAAAAAATTAATCACCCATATGCACGTCTTTCTATCTACAAAAAAGACTTGGAAGAAAAAAGAATAATTGATTTTATTGCATTTACACCTCATATACCAAAAAATGAAGTTTCTAAGGTAAAATTTAGAACTTCTATCATTCAAGAACATAAAGAAGTGGCAAACGATATTCTGGTTCTGCAAATAAGAAAAGGGGAAGAGAAGATTTTATGAAAAATTCTTAACTATTGTGACAGTACCCGTCATCCAAGGATGGGGTTCACAATGATAGGGATATTCTCCTTCTTCTGTAAATACAAATTCAAAGGTGCCTCCAGGTGGAACTAATCCTATTGTATCCATGGAATCAAACTTTCCAGATAAAGGATCTTCATAAGCATTATCTGACGTTACCGTATGAGGAGTCGCATCGAGGTTTTCCCAAATAACTTTATTATCAATTCCTAATGATGCTCGGCCTTGTGATGGATCAAAGAATTGAGGATTTGTTGGAAGACTGGCACCTTCTGCTATAGTTAACTTCAAGGGCTGTGGGGGATTTGCTACTGCTTCTGGAACACTGGGCTTAAGATTTAATTCTTTAAGAAAAATGAACTGATAGAATGCAAAACTAATAGCTATAGCAATGATAAAAAATATTATAGTTAACCCGCCGATACTGCTAAACTGTTGTGATCTTTCCATATTTATAAAATATAATGCATTCTTTCGTTATTTTAATTTTTGAATTTGTTTTTAATTTATTACTAACCTTTATTCCACATTTTTTCAAACGAGTTCTTGTTTTTGCGAGCAACGTTGAGAACCTTATTCAAGATTCCATTGCTCTTTACTGGACGGAGGGAGTTATCAGAGGCTTCTAATCTAGGTTTACCATTATTTGATTCTAATAAAGATTGTTTTCTCTCTTGTAAAGCCCTGATCCTATCTGTCTGCGGTATAGAAGGAGGAGGAGGATTGTTAGCAATTGATCGTCCATGTCTATAAATATGGAACATGCCTGCAAAAACTAGCATAATAATACCAATAATGAACAACGATATGTTTTTCATACCATTGAGTAGAGCATAATATGCTGCAATATTCAAGTATATTTGAAATCCTATTAATGCTATCAGTACAAAATAAATCCATTTTTCAGGGAGACTTATTACACTTTCCTTCTTTCGGGGCTGACGTTTTGCATTAGCTTCAGCATTTTTAGCCAATTTTATCATAAGATATGTAAATCCAAAGGATAGTGGTACTAAGAGGATCATTACACTATAAAGAAAAATTGGATCGATTACCAATCTGTCTAATAGAGATTTAGTTCTATCAGGATCGATGTAGAAACCCCAATAAGTAGTGACTACAATTTGAGCAATACTTGTAATTCCTATTGCAGTTATAAGTGGCCTATCTTTCCACGAAAATTTTTTATATTTATCTATGAAAGGGATAATAAGTAAAGTAAAAATGAAAAGCCCTGGCCACGCAACACCTGTGACAAATTTATCGTATTGAGATCGGAGGAAAGCATACAAGCCTGTAAGATACCATTCTGGTACAGTAATTCCAGGGGGTACATTGGGATCAAACTTTAACCCCATATCAACGGGAAATACACCTCCAGTAATCATTATTGCCCCGGTGATAGCCATAACCATTGGAACATCAAAAACAAGAAAGCGAGGGAAATGAACAATCATTAAACCTATTAATGCAATTGGAAGTAAAAATACATGAAAGGCATAAAATCGTAATACAAAGTCATGAAACCCAGAACCAAAAAATGCATCTCTCATATCCGGCCCTATTATAGGTATGGAATTAGTAAGTGAAGCAGCTATAGATATCGCTAGTTCTGCTCTTTCACTAAAAATAATATCGTATCCTGTAAAGGCTTCTAAAATGGTAAGGACTCCTATAAGGATTCCAGTAACCCATAGTATTTCATTTCTTATTTTATATCTACCACTAAAATACTGATAATACATATGAAGAATTGCCATCATAACCATAGCATTAGATGCATGATAGTGAATGTTTCTTAGATGAAAACCATAGGGTATCGTATCATTTATATTTTCAACGCTATCCCAAGCCCTATCAAGAATTGGTTCATACCATAACATAAGAAGTGCACCAGATATACCAAGAATTATGAAGAGGACAAAAGTCATCATTCCTAAAAAGCCTAAAGGACTAACAAACCGAGTAGGAAAAGTAAATTTTAAGCCCATAAAAATTGTTCTATCAACTCCGGCATAGATCCACCGGAAGAGTCGAACTAGACTGTTTTCTCTATGCAGCGAAGCGGCCATATCCTACTATTCCATTTCCATTTACAGTCCAATTAGGAGGTAATATCCAGAGATAGCCATCTTTATCTACCTCCAAATCCAGCTTTGGCAAAATATTTGAAGGTGGCGATTGAAGCGCTGCAGGTCCTGCAAAGGCCTTTCCTGTAGCCGGGTCATACATACTTCCATGACATGGACATTCACCCCTTTTTCTTCCTTCTCCAGGCCAATATTTCCATAGACACCAAAGATGTAAACAAACCATGCTAAAGGCACGAAAGGCTGAAGCATCATTCTTATCCCCCCCCAATTCAACAGGAAGACGTATGAATTGCCAAGTTCTAAATGCTTCTTTATTGAGAACAGGATCATCAGAGATTGGATAAATAATAGCTTCGGAATGATTAACCTTAAAGGTTTTTACATTAGCTTGAGAGCCATCAGGAAGCTGAACTTTAGATTTTTCAGTTGTTGAACCACTTGGATTAGGCAAAAATTTCCCCCAGTCCACAAAAGGTGTAAATGTCAACACAGTACCAGCTGCTGCCAATAATTTTAAAAAATCTCTACGAGAAATTCTATCATCTCCCCTTGGTTGGGGCTGTCCAGACATTATAATAACAGAAGAAAAAATATATTATAAATCTTTGTTCCAATGAAGATATTTTATGCCCTCATGACTAACACATACAAGCTCTAGTTAACTTTTTAACATTCTGACTCGAAGAATTCCATTTATATATGATACATCCTGGATGAGAGAGATGTGCATACCTTCCCTGAGTGGAATAGATACAATCGGGTTAGGAGACCCCTCTGAAAAAATTTGTAAACTATGACTATTTTCTTCATAGGTAGCACGTAAATTTTGGATGTTTCTCAAACCTTTCAGTTCTAATAAAATTTCATAATAGTTATCCCCTTCGATAATGTCTGGTTGTGAGATTGAATGTCTACTATTGTCCGGATACAAGCGTTTAGAATATGGTCTAGATTTTTTGAAATAATTAGGACCTGCGTCAATATGTCCTTGAAAAACTGAAGGAAAAAATGACTTGGCTATGTAGCTCACACCAGCGCCGACGGCAAAACCTCCGATATGAGCTAAATACGCTACTCCACCTTCGGGATTCAAAATACTGAATACTACTTGAAGAATAAACCAGATAGGTATGTAAGCAAGAGCAGGAATTCTAACTGTTGTAATAAAAAAAGCCGTTATAATTGTAAATATTTTTGCCCTAGGAAAAAGTACTAAATAAGCTCCTAGAACTCCTGATATTGCTCCAGATGCCCCCACTGCAGGAATCTCCCCGCCGCCAACTGAAATTGCATAAAAACTATGAATTATTCCAGCGGCTATTCCCCAGAACAAGTATAAAATAAGATACTTGAAGTGTCCAAATCTATCCTCAATATTGTCACCGAATATATATAGAAAAACCATATTTCCTATTATATGAGCAACTCCTCCATGAAGAAACATCGATGTAACTAATGCAAAAAAATCACCCTGAAATACAAGATCTGGAACAGTACCATAAGTAAAAAAGATTTCATTTACTAATAATTCATTACTAAAAAAATTTGTTCTTATTACCTCCCAGATAAATATTATAACATTTAAAGCGATAAGTGAGTAGTTTACATAAGGTCGTCCGTGAAGACGAGGAGTATCATCATGAATAGGAAACATTTACTATAATTGACCTAATCGTCTAGTGTTACACTTGAAATGGATTACTACTAGGTAAAAAGTCATCTGTTTTTCCATGAGCCTTTTTATTATGTCGTGAAAGATGCTCTTTGTCTTGGAAAACAATATTGCAATGTTTACATTTCATCTTATTATCTTCTTTATCTTTTTTTCTTTTTAAAATATCAGAAAGTCCCATAATATAGTTCACTATACTAAGTTCTTTTTAAATTATATCAATTACACAATTGACTAGAGAGACAAATCATACTAAAAATTAATTTTACTCCATTACAATCATTGTTAGGGTGGATTTAACTCCTGGTAATTTTCTTAATTTCCATGTAATAATTTCTTTAACCTTATCCATTGTATCTGATTCTACTTTTGCAATAATATCATACACACCATAGACTTGAAAAACTTCTTTAACTCCTTCTAAATTCCTCAGTTCTTTTACTATGGAATCTTCACTTCCCAACTCAGTATTTAAAAGTACAAAAGCCCCAGGCATGACATTTTATAATAAAATGATATATAAAAACATGCTGAATAAAAAAGTAAAGGGGGATCTAAGTTTCGTTTAATTTTTTATCATCAAAAGGACCAGCCATGTCCCATTGATAATCAAAAAAGTCCTTACACCAATCATGAAAATTTCGATCTCTACTATAGAACATAATATTCAAGTCGGGTTCACCTTTGAGATTCGGAAATAGCAGACAAGCTTCTTGCTCATTGAATATTGTCATTATAGTAACCTTATTAATCATCTTTCTTTCCACCATACCTTTAGAGATTTGATTTACCCAGCCAATTTTTTGTAATAATTCTCCTCTTCCTTTAGGAATAATTGTATCTTTTGAAAAAATGTATGAAAACTTAATACCCGTCTCAATCTTATTACTTACTGTTTCAATTAAATCTAATGGAACTTGGGACATAATTTCTTTAATATAAAGTTTCGAGTTCCAGTAAAGCGTCTTCCAGCGTTGTAAAATTGCCATTACTCCAAATACAATTTCACTATTTTGTAAAGATCCAATCCTTTGAATGAATTTTAATGGCAATTCTTCTATTGAATGTTCAATAAAATACTGTTTATTTTGTAAAAGAAATTCATATCCAGGAATTAAAAAAACAATAGATTTACCATAAGAAGTTAATCCCAGATCACCTTCTCCATCTTTAAATACCAATCCAGATTCAACTAATCGGATTATGTTTCTATGCGCCTCTTGCATAGTAGCATCCAATTCAGTTGATAACTGAGATAATCTATACTTATGTTGAGAGAGTTTTAATAACATAGAAAGCCTCAAATCTCCAGCCAATTCAAAGAATAAAGATTCAGTTTTTTCGGGAATGTTATTATGCATTTTATTATATTATAGTTCTCTTCAAAGATTTAAACTTGAATAATTAGATTTAGATTAATATAATCAAAGGTGATTGGTTAACAAAAAAATGAAAACATTTATGGATATATTCGTCGCAAAGTTCTTGGAAAAGGCAAGGTATCTTTTATGTCAATGATATTTAGAATCCATCTCATTAATCTTTCTATTCCCAATCCAAAGCCACCATGAGGTACTGAACCATATCTCCGTAAATCCAGATACCAATCATAATTACTTTTTTGTAAACCTTCCAAGCTCATTCTCTTTTCCAATTTTTGGAGATCATCTTCTCTTACACCTCCAGATGTGATTTCACCAAAACCATTGGGAGCAAGTAAATCTGCTGCAATTCCTAAGCCTTCTTTTGAGATTTCTTCTTTAACATAAAATGGTTTTATCTTCAATGGATAGCCAATAACAAATAATGGTTTAGATGATTTTAGGGTCAGGAGTCTTTCTGATTCGATACTAAGATCATCGCCATATTCAATTAGTCGAGATGATTCTTTATCTATTATTGTGAGTCCTTCATTTCGTAGTTTATCTATTGCCTTTTCATAAGTAATTCTATCAAAAGGAGGTGAAATTTTCTCCAATTCTGATATATTCCTTTTCAAAAATTCAAATTCTTCTTTATTGCTTTTCAAGGTATTTTGTATAACATAAGAGACTAATTCTTCTTGAAATTTTATAAGATCCTCTAAAGATACCCATGGAGCCTCAGCTTC
>DATDKD010000021.1:0-20416 GCA_036520175.1 Nitrososphaeraceae archaeon | reverse complement strand
GTTACTTGTCAAATTGTTACTTGTCAAATTGTTACTTGTCAAATTGTTACTTGTCAAATTGTTACTTGTCAAATTGTTACTTGTCAAATTGTTACTTGTCAAATTGTTACTTGTATGATTATCAATAGTGTTTAGTAATTCATTAGAGGGAGTTGCAGGATTTATATCATCAAATGTTATCACACATTCTAAGTTGTCACCTGAATCTATAATCCCTTTACATCCAGCTGATAAAGTAGTCTTATATCCAGAAAAGTTATTTATTTTGACTTCATAAGTTCCTGGTTGAAGAGATACAGATTGTCCATCTGGATTCCCGGAGAATGAATTGGGAGTTGCCTGGTTACCATTAACTGATATAATAAAATCTTTTGTTTCGTTAGTTCCTCCATTATCATTGATGACCTGAGTCACTATATTTATAAGTGATGCAGATGTCAGTGATTCTTTTTGAATTGAATTGGCAAATACATCAACTTCATTGATACTCGCCCAATCATTTACACTATTTCCAGTAACAGTAATTCTAAGATACTTACCAACAGTGTCTGGGATATCATAAACTTCAATATCGTCAGTAGTATAAGTATTAGTACTCGAAAAAACTTGTCTAAAATCATAACCATCTGAAGACACAGAGACTAAGAAATCAATGTAACGGAGATTTCCTTTATACCAAGAAATTCCAATATCACATATTTGTTTTTCTTGTCCAAGATCAAATTGTAACCATGAACCTAATCCTAGATTGGACCATTTTGTGGAAAGATCATTGTCAACTATATTGCCCTCAGTATGATTAGGGGAATTACTTATTGATGAAATATGATCGACAGGGATATTTAAGGGTAGACATGGAGAAGGAGAGCCAGGAAATATGGGATTATTAATATCAATCTCAGATATACTTGACCAATCATTTATTGAATTGTCATTAACGGTTATTTTAAGAAAGCGGGCTTTAACATCTGGAATATCAAATTTTTCAGGTCCTGTGGAAAGTCCACTACTAGTTTCAGAAAATAAATTGCTAAAAATTTCTCCATCGACAGAAGTGGATACCGTGAATTTAATCTTCCTCTGATCACCTTTATACCAAGATATATCAATATCACATATCTCCTTTTCTTTACCTAAATCAACTTGAACCCACGAATCTAGTCCATATTTAGACCATCGCGTCGATTGATTACCGTCAACTGCATTGAGTTCTGTATTATTGGCAGCATGCCCGACGGAGGTAACATTAACAGCTTTTTCAGGTTTACAAGACGTATTATCGCCAAATGACACAAATACTAATTGATTATCTAAATTGAATTTGTTTTGTGTGTATGCATCATATACCTCTGCTGTAGTAAGAGCTCTATCCCAAATGCGAACTTCATCTACATCACCCACATATAACTTATCTTTGAAGAGAGAGTTGGCAGCAATGGCAATTCTATTTTTTCCTGTAATATCAGGTTTTGCATTCTTTGTATTTATACTATGGTCAAGCACACCATCGATAAATAACTTCAGTAAGGATCCGTCGTAAGTCACTGTGGCGTAATGCCATTTATTGTCATTGATGGGTTTTTTAGAAGTAACAAAATAGTTTGAAGAGTCTTTTGCTTCAAATCCTGCTTGAAGATGCCCTAGATATGTTATCCAAAATCCATAGTTCATATTTTCACCGGAAGCTTCGGATCCAAATCCACCTTTATTAACTAAAAATGAAACATGAGGATCTGTATTATTTGTTTTGAACCAAACCGCAATTGAAAATTGGTTTAATTGAAATAATTCTGAATCTTTTACATATTTAAAATTATTACCCGTAAAGGTTCCAAATTTTCCAATTTGTGCTTCTACACTATTTATTTGGAAAAGATTAGAATAAATAATGGTAAATGAAATTATAAATGAAATCAAAATTAACTTAATCATCTTATTTTTATAAATTTTATAATTTGTTGTCATTATCTCTCACCAAGAATAAGTCAAATAAATTTCTTTTATCACTTTCAGAAATTTACCAAGATGTCCTATAATCTATTTTACCAAAAATAGTTGATAAAAAAATAAAATAATTTTACTAATGATGAAAAAATGATAATAATGAACTATCTCGACCAACAATTATACATATTATTCTCTTCTTTTTCCCAATGATAATAATGCTTCTTTACCAAAATCAAAAGCCAATTTTTTTTCTTCCATCATTCCACACTCAATGCACTTAACAGTATTATTAAATTTGACGGTATCACCTCCACAGATATAACATATACAATACACTACCCCGAAATCTTTATCGTTTATAGTAGCATGAGCGGAAGAGTTCATCAAGCTAAAGATCCTTCCTCTTACTATATCTCCAACTCTATAAACTAATTTTGGTCTTCTTTCACCTCTGTCTCTTCTGGAATTCCATCCTCCTGATTCTGAACTTATCCTTGTTGAGGCAATTGCAGATAGACCTGAAGAAAATTTTTTATTATTGAGATATAAGATTCGTATAGAAATCATACTTCCAAATAACATTTCTATATATCCTACTATAACATCTCCTATTTTTGGAAAATGTGCTTGTTTTATTCTTTCTATAACAACCTGTCTCTTTTTAAAATCATATTCTTTTTTCCCGAAACTCAAAGATCTTATAGAACCATCTACAACAAAAGTATTTTTTCCACTTTCAAATTCTTCAATAAATGCAACATGTTCACCAGGAAATATAACATCATAATTCGCTTTTTTCTTAATCATTTAAGAATTGTAAACACCTTAAAGTTATAATTGTTATTTTTTAGCTGATCTACTTATATATCGTATCGATAACCTTCTAGTAGCCTTAATTTAATAGTAATTGATATATTAATACTATAAAAAAAATTCCAACCAAAATTAAACTGATTCCAGAAGCAAAAATTAATTTAAAATTACCTTTTCTTAATTCCCTTTTTAAATTATCAAATTTTAAAAACTTTAGCAATTCACTAGATATTTAGGGAGAGTAAGTCTAACTACAAACAGTATTTTCTATTACTGCTCTCTTATACTTTCTAACTTGGAAACTACTTGCCAAAGAGTTGTTCTGATATGTGATTCCATATGTCTATTTTGCGTTAAGCTATCCAGCATACTAACTGCATTAGCTGCTCTAACAGATATACTGCCATTTTTTTCTTCTTTTAAAATATCATAAATATCTTTTATTTGGTTGCGTATTACCCTTGGAAGGTCTTTATTTTCCTTAAATGATTCTAAAGTTGAAATTGTACTCTCAAGCCTTTCTGTATTTTCTTTATCACGCGTTTCCTTTTTTGATTTCATAATAGCAAACTAAACCTCGATTTTGTGAAGAATAAAAATTAGTTGATTATTACTTATTTATATGTTTTTAATTCTCATAAATTTAAAGATAACAGAATAATGTTTTTAAAAACATCCAGTATAGAATAAATATTCCTAAATATTTATTTATAATATGGAATGTGCAGTTTATGATACATATGTAACAAAAAAAGATGGAAAAATCATGCATTTTGATGTGATTGTAGAAGCTAGTACTCCTCATGAAAAAGCAATTGAATATGGAAAGGAATTCCTTGAACAAGTAGGTCAGGGAAATCAAACAATGACTCAAGAAGAGTGTCAATTCTGTCATGTTCAGGAAGCTCCACCTGTAGTTGCAAAGGATATTGAAAATAGAGGATACTTTATTCAGAAAATGGAAGGTTGTCCATAATTTTTTATTTATTTAGTTCTTTTCAATTTATTTTATTTTAATTCGAGATATTGTAGTCAAAAATTTAGCTATACATTAAAAACTTATAATGGATTATAATTTCAGAAATTTAATAAATGCATTTCATCAACTTGAAAAATTTAGATCTTACTCATTGTCAAGACATCATGAGCGATTTCTTTTTCCTTATCTATGTGGAACATATTTTTCTTATCGCAAAGTAGATGTCTTGAGAATAAAAGCAATAGCAGATGCAGTTAGTAATAACGTAACTAAGTCTATAAAATATTTAGAAGTAGGTTGTGGGAATGGAGATTTTCTCGAAAAGGTGAGAGAGTATATTCCAAATGCAAAAGGAATAGAAAATAATATAGATATATTTTATTCAATTGGTAGAACAAAACCAGAATATATAGAGATAACTGATGTGAAATACGGCATAGATGAGTTTCATGATATTATATTTGTAGGTTGGATGGACCCTGGTCAGGATTTCAGAAATAATATAGCTGACAAAACAGATATAATAATAACTACCCTGGATTCTGGTTTAAGTTTAGCTGCAGAATATGAAGGACATGGTTTCAAAAAAATAGTTAGGTGGACTACACCATCTTGGGAAGACGTAAATATCGAAATTAACAACCACTTCTATTCAAATCTTGATTCTAAAAACTTACAATTCCTTTCTAATTTAAGAGGAGCACATAATTTTTGGTATGTCTATTCTAAAGATAATAGAAAAAGTCAATTATTAGTAGATACTCTAAAAAAACAAATCCTATACGAAGAAAATAAAGAAGGTAAGATAGTACCCTATGATTTTGAAAAGATTCTTGATGAATGCGGATTTTCTTTACATCAGTGTTTATATAATAATTCTATAAAATCTAAAACCAAACTATGGGAAATAGATTTTCTCTAAACAACATAGAATATAACAAGACTTAAAGTAACCATACTTATTAGTATCATAGAATAATAATGGAAATTAAAATTTTAGGAGCTGCTAAGGAGGTCGGTCGTTCCGCATTCTTAGTCAGTAATGAAAATTCTAACATTTTAATGGATTATGGGGTTCTTCTGAAAAAAGAGCCTCAATTTCCACTTCATGTTAAACCAAAAGATTTACACGCGGTAGTATTATCTCACGCTCATTTAGATCATTCTGGCTTTCTTCCTTCTTTATTTCTCTCATCATCGAAATTCCCTGTTCTTTCTACTAATCCTACTATTGAATTATCTCAATTACTAATTGAGGATATGATAAAGATATCTGGATTTTATCTTCCATTTGAAAATATTGACTTAGACAGAATGCTAAAGTCTCATAAAAATCTGCAATACAGAGAACCTTATAGTATAAATGAGACAAACATAACACTTTATGAGTCTGGACATGTATTAGGAGGTTCAACAATTGTTGTTGAAAATAAAGGAAAAAGAATTTTTTATACTGGAGATATTAATACGAGAGGGTCTAAGATCTTGAGACCTGCAGATTTAGATATTGATGAAATACATCTAATGATAATTGAAAGTACTTATTCGCAAACTAATCAAATACCTAGACCACAATCAGAAAAAGAGTTATTAGAATTTGCATATAAAATTATTGATAACGGTGGAACGTTATTTGTTCCAGCTTTCTCAGTTGAAAGAGCGCAAGAGATAGCGTGTGTCTTTAAAGCCTATAAGTTTCCTCATAAAATCGTTATGGATGGAATGGCACTTAAAGTAAATGAAATCATGTTAAAATATCCGGAATATATAAGGGATCCTATAGTTTTCAAAAAATATATAGAAGAAGTGGAATGGATCAGAGATTGGAAAAGTAGACGAAGGTTAATAAAAGAACCTTGCGTAATTATTTCTCCTGCAGGAATGTTAGTTGGAGGTTCTGCTATTTTTTATATGCAAAATATTATGATGTCAGATAAAAATGGTATTGCGCTGGTTTCTTATCAAGGAGAAAATACCCCTGGAAGAATGTTGCTTGAAAAAGGTACTTTTAAAATAAACGGGAAAATAAAAAAATGTCTAGCAGAAGTAAAACAATTTGAATTTTCGGGTCATAACAGCAGAGACGAATTATTTGAAATACTAGATAGTATAAAAGGAAATCCAAAAGTACTTACGGTCCATGGAGATGGAAATGCATGTATTAAATTTGCAGAGGAAATAAGGGAGAAATATGGTTTTGATGCGATTGCCCCCAATTCTGGTGATATATTTAAAGTTTAATGATAATGATAATAATAGCAAATTTAAAATTAATTGAATATAATAATTTGCATATTGATAATAAAAAATACCGATCCATTTAAACTTAAAAAATGTACTTCTTGTAAAAAAGATATTATATTAAACGTCAAATATTTTACTTATCCACTATCACTTCAATATTTTTGTATTGAATGTGCTCAAAAAGAAATTCCTAAGATAATAGATACATTACAAAACGATTTAAAAAAAATAAATAATTAATTAAAATTTTAACAAGTAGTCTTATAACTATTAATACAATATAAAATGACTTTTAAATATAATAAAATAAATCTCGTTCCGTTAGATGCGATAAGAACAATTAATAGTGGACAAGTTTTTCTGTGGGAAAACTATAACAATTCTTGGTATGGAATTGATGGAAATTATATATTACAAATAACTATCAATGATACAAAACTATACAAATACAATGAAAATAGAAGATACCATTTGGGATTAGAGAATAGCGATATAGATTATAATTCTTTTCCAGAAAATGAAAATTGGATTTATCATTTTTTTAGGTTATGCGATAACCAGAATAAAATAAACAAAACATTATCCAAAGATCATATTATTTTCAATATTTACAATAAATACAAAGGTCTAAGATTAATACGACAAGATCCTTTTCAATGTATTATTTCTTTTGTTTGTGCAAGCAACACGAATATAAAAAGAATAAGATATATGCTTAAAAATATTTGTAAAAAATTTGGTAAAAAAGTAACATATAATGGTATAGATTTTAACTTATTTCCTAATGTAAATGAATTGGCTGAAGCTTCTATCCAGGACTTAATAGGATGTGGTTTAGGATATAGAGCTAAATTTGTTAGATCAATATCAAATGAAATAAAAAACAATCTTGATCTAAAGTCATTAAAAGATATGAAGTATCTTAATGCAAAATCAGAATTAACTAAACTTTTTGGAATAGGTAACAAAATTGCGGATTGCATTCTTTTATTTTCTTTAGAAAAAACCGAAGCATTTCCAATAGATATTTGGGTGTATAGGTCTTTATGTCAATATTACAGATGGATGTTTGAAAATAGCAGTATAAGAAAAAGTAAAAAGATATCAGAAATTGAATACAAATTCGTACATGAAAAGATTCATGAGTATTTTGGAGAATATTCCGGGTACGTCCAACAATATCTATATTATCATATTAGGGATTCTAATAAAAGAAAGTGGTAAACCTTAGCAAATAAAATTATGGAATATGAATTTCCATTAACGTGCATTAGTAAGATTTAATGTAATTTGATTGTTTTCTTTCTTCACAGAATCTATGGTACCAAAAACATCGATGTCTTCTATTGTAGATGAGGCATCTACAAAAATAGAATATCTATTTAGATCTTGTGTAGAATTAGATAAGGGAATTATTAATTGTATTGTTTGGTTTTCATTAACTTTAAAGGTAGTTTGATCTTTGGAGACTTCAGAGTCTGTAGACTTATCTCTCAATTGCGCATTAATATCCCAAGTTTCAGCTAAAAATTTCTCACCATTAATTATTTTAACGATTACACTCATTTCAGAATTTTGGGAATAGATATCAGTTAAAGAAAAAATTGGTAAAACTAAGATACCTATTATTAATGAAATTGTAGCATTATAAAAATTAGGATCCATGGATATAATAAAATAAACATCTATTTATATAATTCACTCAAATTTGAGATTTTTTTAATATGAATAGTTTAATTCTTTTGATTTACAACATACTCTTTCAATCTATATTTTGTATGTTTTATAAAAGCACTAGTTTGTATTAATTTCAGAAGTTTCTTGGTTTTGAGGCTCTCGCAAATATATTCTAATATAGTGTTTTTTATTCAACATCCATTATATTAGAAATGGAATTAAAAAATATAATAGAATATATAGATAAATTTTTTATTGTAATACAATATTCTACATCAATTGTTTGACAAAAAAAGAAGAAAAAATTGGAAAGGTGAATATGAGGATACTATCTACAAAATTTATGATTGGGATAATAATCTAGCTGGATATTTCTACCCCACATACAACATACAAAGAATTAGTGAAATGGAAGAGGAAGAAATTATCGTAAGAATGAATGAAAATAAAGAAAAAGTACAAGGCGGTCATTTAATGGTTCCATTTTTAAAATTGGATCTTTTAGACATTGATACTTTAAATATAGATGAAGTTATTTATCGCTTACAAACCAACATTCAAAGAGCTATGGTATGGAAAAAATGGATTGAAGATAATAAATATAAATTTAATTTAGCCGAGAGTTTAGTATGCACATCCAGAGAAGATAGAAACCTTTTAGCAGTACTTTTTATGATAAATAAAGAAATAATACTGGATGAGAAGGTCCTTGTAAAAGAAATTTCACCTATTCTTGATCAGCTACATATCGATCAATTGTTATAACTATTCTTTGAGGGAACTAGTTATATGTTTGTGGAATCTTTAATATATTAAAGACAATGATATTAGTTCTAAACTAGATTTTCTCTATCTATCCCCTCATCTTGATTTAAGTGAATTTGTAACATGTGAGCTAAATCTAACAATTGTCTTTAACTAAATCTAGTTCGTTATTCTACGGTATTTGACAGTTGGTTGTATTTGAGAACATCTTTATAGAACCACGGAAAATTGTTTTAGATTATAACTGTGTTAAATTTCATATTGAATTACTACTATGACTGATCTAATTCTATAAATTCATATTTTTTTATTCCAGTATGATAAATTATAACAGATGCTTTTTTGTTTAATTCATCATTTTGTAAACTTCTATGGGCGCTACCTGGATTAAGTATTTGTGTCCTATTAATTTTTCTATTATCTTTTTTGTGTGTATGACCACATATTAAAACATCATAATAATTAGCAAGAAGGCATGTTTTTTTTATATCTTCATTTGTTCCATGGTATATTCCAAATATTTCATCCTCTATTCTAAGCTCTCCAAAATCTCCCATAAGATTCCCGCCTATTGTTATAAAACTTTTAACAAGGCCAAATTTTTCTCCATCATTATTTCCAAATACACCAATAAACTTGATATTTTTATTAAGATTATTAAATTCAAGTACAATACCTGGAAATATATAATCTCCTGCATGAATCACATAGTCTACACCATATTTGTTAAAAATTTTTATTGCTTGTTTTACATTGATTATATCATCATGGGAATCTGATATTACTCCAATTTTCATTATAATAAAAAACAATACTAATATTTTTATTTTTTATGTTTCATAATTAAACATAGATTATAAAATTCAAATTTGGACCACTTGAAAATTTCAAAAATTCTAATTTGATATATTTTAAATGTATTGATAATTATTACTACTGATTATTTGTGATGTTATAATACATATTGTAAATAGCCTACCAATGAAGAGTAATGAAACATCGTAATTCATTATAGCTTTGGTGATTTCTTTAAAAAAACTCTAATACTAGATTAAAACCATCTCTATGATTTCTAAGGAATAATTTAACTATTTTAAACTGATGACTTAAGTTTTTCCAAATCTAAACTATTAAATAAATAAAAAACTTAAATTCAATTTTAATGAAAAAACTATTTTTGATATTTGATTTGGGACAAACATTGATAAATGAGTGGAACTTTCTAAAATTTTTTGATCAAAAGCTTTTAGAATTAATTAATGGATTTGGTGGAAGAATTGATTGGAGAAATTACATTACCTTGAGAAATAACATCATAAAAAATAGAATGATTGGAAATGGTGGAATGGAAGAATTAATCATCACGATATGTAGACTTATTCTTCCTATTGGTTATGATAGAATTATTTTAAAAAAGATAAACTCTGATTTATCTTATGGAAAAAGAAAATACTTTTGTCTTAATGAAGGTGCAAAAAAGATCATCGAAACCATGTCAAAATATCACGAATTAGGGATCATGTCTAATCAACCCAAAGAAGCAATAGAACCTTTGATAAATGCAAATATACTTTCGCTGTTTAATAGAGTTGTTATTCCCTCAAAAATAAAAATTAAAAAATCTCATGAGAAGTTCCTTTTTGAAGGAATCAATTTTACTGGATTTCCTGCTAGTAGATGTATAATGATTGGAGATCGTTTGGATATAGATATTTTACCTGCAAATAAGTTAGGAATGAAAACAATAAGATTTACAGATTCCCTTTTTCATATGCAATCTGCGAAAATCAAACTTGAAATTCCCACATATACTATCAAGAAGTTAGAAGAGATTCCTAATGTTATTAAAGATATATTGTGTGAATTTTAAATCATCTATGTAACAATCTCTTTAATTCTATCGTTTAAAATAGCATCTTTTATTTCCATAGCAATTCTCCTCCCGACTCCGAATGTTGTACCATAATAATATTTTGTGTATGGACTTGTAGTAGATAAAATTGGATTTCCAGGAACACGAAATGATACATCGTATACAAATATATCTAAATCTTTAGTAATAATACTTTGAAGTGAAAAAGGACCTATTAATCCTGGAGGATATTCTTCTTTAACAGCATTTACAAATTTATCTCCCAAATCAAAGACTTTTTCTAACATTGATTCACGGATGCTGGCAGGCGTATGTCCTATCTCTATATTTTGTAATTCAATATTTAACTCTAATTGTTGTTTTGCGGTGAGAGAGGTCGTAAAATCATTTAGATCTGTTTGTAATCTTCTTTCTATACCCAAAAATTCAAGATCCTTTTTTAGAGGAGAGTAAAAGAAATTAAAATTAAAATAAGTACCAATTATATACTCTTCAATTATAGCAGATTCTAAATCTGTTTTACTAATTAATCCACTTTTTATTTTTATTTCGGTTTTTTCTAAATAATCATTATATGAATTAACAAAGAAAAAAGCACGTTCCAACTTTCTTTTTGCTTCCTGAACTTTGACAATAGATGGTCCTGATATATCACTAGGTTTTTTTAATTCTGGATGTTTAATTTTAGCCTTATTCAACAAGTAATACTGATTTTTAGGTGCTGTTCTTTCCTCAGCTCTTAACAGATACCTATTCCCAAAAATCGGGATTAAAAATTTATTTTCTATGTTATCATATCCAATGTAAACCGAAAAAGCTCTATGAGCTATCATTAAGACATTCAGATCTCTTAGTTTCTTTTGAGATTCAGGGTTTATGATATCAATGAATCTATTTAGAATTATTACAGTATTAGATAATCTTTTAAATCTCAAATAAGGTGTTTCTCTTCCTTTTTGGCAGATACATATAGTCCTAATACATTCATCAACACATCCATCCATCACTTCAAGTGCTGAATGACTACCCAAAACACCAATGTTGACATTTTCCTTATCATAATTTTTAACAATATCATCCACCTGAGCTAAATTAATCATTATTAATGAATTTTAATAGTATAATAAATTGTTTAAGGAAAAAATATTGTGTATATTACGTATTTTTATTTTTATTGATTTCGTTCTCAATAGCTTTTTTCAAAGCTTCATCATTTTTATCAGTATAATCTATTCTTAGAGTTTCGGCAATAGATTCAAGTTTTTCTCGTTCAATATCAGTATTTTCTTTTTTATATTTCTCTAGATCTCGTTTAGCTTCGATTTTAGCTTTTTCAAACTCTGCTGTAGCCTTACCAAAAGATTTTGCCAATTCAGGGATTTTTTTTACCCCGAAGAATAATACAACTATAATAACTATAATAAATATCCATTCAAAACCAAAAGGCATTTGCATCACGAGATTATCTAAGGTAATCAAACTTCTTTCTAACTATTGTTAATATCAATAATAATTTAAGTGTTAAATTACTCAGGGTAGATTTTTCAACAAATAGGTATTTGTTGACAAGTACTGTTTGTAATAAAACTAGATAGACATTAATAATTATCCACCAATACAAATGTACCCATAATGCAATATCATAAAGCTGCATTCCTTGGACAAGAAAGGTCAAGAAAAGCTCAGATGAAACTGTTTGAGTACACAGGATTTTCTATGCTAACATACACGATTAAAAAAGGAATTTCCGGCTTTGAACCAGTAGGAGAAGAAATGCTAGTTGGAACTTTAAACAACGGTAAGGAAATGATTTTATTTATCTGTGATAATGACGGCTATGCAAAAGCGCAATCAAAACCCATGACAATTGAAGAAGGTAAGAACATACGAGAAAAAATGATTCGTGACGGTTTTACAAAATTCCAGGGAGAAATCAAAACAGTGATCTGAATGTAGTTCAATCACTAATATTTTATAATATCAGATTTTAAATTGGGTTTGTTTATCATATTTATTCATTCATTTATACTCACAATACTCTCACAATACTCACAATACTCTCACAATACTCACAACACTAATTCTGTTCCAATGTACTTTCTTCCTTGTATTGTATTAGATATATTTTTGGGATTGGAGAGAATAACTCTTGTTCTAATTTTAGATCTTTCTATTACTTTTAAAGATACTATATCCAGTAAATCGTATTCACCAGCCATTGAACTTTCTTTTAAGAGCATATTTAGTAGTTTATCTAATTCAATTTTTGCAAATAAATGTGCATTTTTATTTTTCCTAGGATCAGAATCATAAATTCCGTTGACGTCAGTTGCATTGATAAATTCACTCGCTCTGGTCTTTTCTGCAATTAGAGCGGAGGTAGCATTAGTACTTTGGCCAGGATGTAATCCTCCTGAAACAATTATTTTATTACTTTCAACAAATCTAGCTACATCATCTAGAGACAAGGGAACTTCTGGATAAGCATAATGACCCAAAGAAGCAATAAGCAATTTTGCATTTACTCTTGATATAGCTATACCTAGCAAATCTAGGCTTGCTTCATCGAGTCCTAATTTTCTTGCGAAATTGATATAAAGTCTTGCTATACTTCCACCTCCAGTAATAACTATTAATTGTACATTAGGTGTGAGATTAGTTAAAATATCACTATATTGTTTGAAAATATCATAATAGTTATTACCGTCTTGGTCATGGTTATCAGATAGACTAAAAATACTTCCACTCAATTTTATTACTATTCGTTTTTTTTGTGGATATTCAACCAATTCTATTCCCCTTTTAAAGATCAATATTCCTTAACACTTTTTCTAGCTTTTCTCTATTGCGTTCAGGTGTATAAATCCGAATCATATCCAAAAAACCTGTTATTGAATCAATCAATGGAATATCAGAAGTAGGCGTTTCGAATTCGAAATTATTATCAACTAACATTATTGAATTTAATTCTTCCTTGGAAGGAGTAAGGGGCATTGAAGGAGCTCGCGAGATATCAATAAATATGAAGCGTTCATCAATATCCAAATATTCAGTTACCCCTTCCAAAAAATCTCTAATCTTTTTACCTGCTAACTCTTTATTAAAGGCATTATGTTTGTTTTGTAAAAATTTTTCATAAACACATTTCAGTAGTTTTCTTTTTTTATAATCCAAAGCCAAATCAGAAGCAAATTTATTTCCCTTTAAAGAGCAAATAATATCTATAGTTTTTTCATCAGTATAGGCTAAATATTCTTCAATACAAAAATTTGAAAAATTGAGCTGTTTATCTGCACTCATAAGAGAATGCAATAACATTACTTCACCTGCTCTAACCGTTTTATGAAAATATACAGCTTTGAACATTTGATATCTAGAGATTAACATTGATTCAAGAGAATTAATTGCAGATTTATTGATACCTAAGTGACCATTTGAAAGAACTTCAAAGGAACTAATTAACCTGTAATAATCAACTTTTCCATATTCTGCACCAGTAAAGAAACTATCTCGAGGCAAATAATCCATAATATCTGCGGATAAACTTCCTGCTATGATCTCATTATAAAACATTTTTTGAGATTCTCCAAAAGAAAGCTTACAAACATAATCACCATCATATCCATATTTTCCCAAAATATCAAGGATTATTGTTTCTTTTATTATTTTTTTTCCTATTATTTCATGATTGATTTTCTTTGACTCATTCTCACTGAGAACTTCTTCAAAAAGGTGAGAAAAAGGCCCATGTCCGATATCATGTAATAATGCAGCTATCCGTAAACTTTCCACATCCTCCTTATTAGTAATATATCCTTTATCTAAAAGAGTCTCTGCTGCTAGGCCTGCTAAATGCATAACTCCTAAAGAATGCTCGAAACGGGTATGTTGAGCACTCGGATATACTAGGTGAGCACCGGCCAGCTGTCTTATTTTTCTTAACCGTTGAAAAACTTCAGTGTCAATTAATTTTTTTTCAATATCTGTAATACGAATATACTTATGTATAGGATCAGTTATTTCTCCTGTAAATTCTAAAACCATTTAAGTATATTATTATAAAAATACATTTTCTTATAAATAGTGTTGATATGACAAATACAAATGAACCTCTTCTTTGTGTAATTAGAAATAAAATGATATTTAATTTTATTTTTATACAATCTATAAAAAAGAAATAATTATTTATTAATAATATAGTTATTAAATAAATAGGATTAATTAAATATTTGAAAAAGAGTAAAAGTCATATGTTAAATACAAGTATTAGGATCAAAATAACTAACTATTTTAATTGATATAGTGTAAATTATACTATTTTTAAGTATTGGAATTTATTTCCCTTTTTGGGATACAAATTAATTAATTAAATTTATACTAAATATCAATGAACAATAACCTGTAAATTATTAAATAATTGTTTTAATTCTGTGCAAGATCCAACTATATCAAGATTTATACTTGATTGAATTGAGATTTTTGCACTTCTAAAGACAAGTCCCTTTTCACAATATTTTATTTCTCGTAACTTCTCCAACCGTTCGCTAATAACATCATCGGTTTTTAAAATATGTCCCCTCTGTGCATAAAGTATTATTCGAATATCAGTAATCAAAACGTTATATTTTTTTTCACCATATTTTACACTCGTTTTGCTATGGAATCTAATATTTTCATCAGGAAGAAGAAATTCTTGTATTGACATATTTTGTATACTAAAATGATACGATTAGTATTATTTATCAACTAGAGTCATAACTAATTATCCAAATTGATAATTTAATTTAAATAACACATTTACAAAAAAAAATTATCAATTAACATCAACAATATTACCTCTTTCACTAATATACCATATTTATCTTGTTTAAATAGATATAAAATATATTTCACTATCGATATCTTTAAACAAATGCCCACTGAAATGTCTTTAAGAGATCATTTTTCCGAAATGAGATCTAGGATATTGAGGGTTTCTATTATCATCTTAATAATTATTGTTTTTTGTATTACATTTGGATTCAAGATTTATCCAATTAATATAAACATAAGTAATGTTCCAAATACTTTTTATCTTCCATTTATTGATCCAGACCCTTTTAATAATATCGCTATACAAGTTACCTCTTTTATGAAAGATTCTTTACTTCCTGTAGGAGTTGAACTTATTCAGACTGCTCCAGGTCAAGCTTTCTTTGCACAAATATATGTAGCAGCGCTATTAGGAATTATTATTTCGATACCTCTACTAATTAGAGAAGTGTACGAATTTATTGTACCTGCAATAGAAGAAAAGGAAAAGAAAAGAATCAACTTACTGAAAATGTTAATTCCTACTTTAGGATTATTTATAATAGGCATAATATTTTCATATTTACTTGTAATTCCCTTTACACTTGATTTCTTATACAAATATGGCGAATCAATAGGTGTAGAGACATTTTTAAATATTAATGATTTTATAACTTTTGTCCTACAATTTCTAATCGGCTTCGGAATTTCCTTTGAACTTCCGCTGCTAATGTATATTATATCCTTATCAACAATAATAGATCATGACTTTTGGAGAAAAAATTTCCGGTATTCCATAATTGTAATTGTAGTTTTTGGAGCTATAATTACTCCTGATGGGAGTGGTGTTACAATGTGGTTAATTGCAGGTCCAATGATTTTATTATATTTAATAGGTATTTTTCTTGTGCAAGCTAAAATGAGGGAAAAACAAGTTTAACATTTTTAATAATATATCATATGTGATAATACTATTTGAAAAGATTAAATTTAATTGAATATACATAAAGTAGAGATAGTGAGTCAAGAATATTTTATTAAAGATGAAAATAATAAATCAAGGAGCAATATATCAGATTTACCAGAAAATAAAAATGTTATATTACTATCTGCTATTTATTCTGGAGAAGATCAAAAAGTTTTATTAAAATTTTATGATCCTGCCGCGGAAGTAATATATTTCTGGAAAGATAGAACTAATCATAAACCATATTGTTATACTAAAATAGAATATAAAGAAAAAGCAGAAGAAATTATAAAAAAAGAGCCAAAGTATAACATACTTTTAAATAAAAAAATGGATCTAATTTCTGACAAGGAAATTGATGTAATAAAAATTATTGCCCCCGATCCTTTATCGATAGGAGGTACTGACAATAGTATAAGAGAAAAAATAACTGCATGGGAAGCTGATATAAAATATCATGAAAATTATTTATATGATAATGCACTTATTCCTGGTACTTATTACTATAGAAAAAATGATAGTATTTATCAATATAAATATGAAATAGATCCTCAAATACGTAGTAAACTTTATGAATTAATTGATAACAATAGTACATCTTTATTGGACACTAAAACAACTAACTACAACTATTATATATCTCAGTGGGTTAATCTATTAAATCAACCAATTCCGAATATAAAAAGAATTGCAATAGATATTGAAGTAGAATCGGAAGAAGGGCGAATTCCTCATCCACGTGATCATGATAAAAAAATTACTGCTATAGGATTAGCAGGGAGTGATGGTTTCAGAAAAGTATATGTATTAAAGAATGGATCGAATGAAAAAAACTCATTTATTTCTGAAGCAGAAGTAGTTGAAACTGAAAAGGAGTTAATCCTAGCAGCATTCAAAGATATTAAAAAATATCCTATTATTCTTACCTTCAATGGCGATGACTTTGATCTTCCATATTTATACATGAGGGCCCAAGATACAAGAATAGATCCAGTAAATAAACAAATTATAAAAAAAGATGACATTCCATTTCTTGTGAAAAGGGATACTTTTATAAAAAGAGGAATGCAGGCAGAACCTGTTAATCTCAAACATGGAATTCATATAGATCTATTTAGAACCTTCCAAAATAGATCTGTTCAGATTTATGCCTTTAACCATAAATATGCAGAATATACGTTAAATGCTATTTCCGAAGCTTTACTTAAGGATCATAAAATAGAGTTTGAAGGAGACATATCTGACATTCCTAGGAACATATTGGCAGAGTATTGTTTAAAAGACGCTGATCTCACATTAGGACTTTCCACTTTTAACGATAACCTTTTAATGAAACTATTAATAGTAATTTCTCGAATATCGCATTTACCAATTGATGATGTTTCACGATTTGGAGTAAATCAATGGATTAGGGGAATGTTATATTTTGAGCATAGACAAAATAATTCTCTCATACCTAGAAGAGACGAACTCATAACTAAGGGAGTCTCATCTACTACTGCAATAATCAAAGAAAAAAAATATCGCGGTGGTCTTGTCGTAGAACCTAAGCTAGGAATACATTTTAATGTAGTAGTTGTCGATTTTGCATCACTTTATCCAAGTATTATAAAAGTTCATAATCTTTCGTATGAAACTGTAAATTGTTCTCACCTATCATGCAAAAACGATCCAGAACAACAAATTCCTGAAACTACTCATTGGATATGTAATAGAAGAAAAGGTTTGACATCTCTTCTCATTGGATCTCTCCGAGACTTGAGAGTAAGATACTATAAACAACTTTCAAAAGATAAAACAACAACTATAGATAATCGTCAACTTTATGAAGTAATTAGTCAGGCTATAAAGGTAATATTAAACGCTAGTTACGGTGTTATGGGAGCAGAAATATTTCCACTCTATTGTCTGCCAGTGGCCGATGCTACTGCCGCCATAGGAAGAGTAACAACAACACGAACAATAGAAAAATGTAAAGAAATTGGTATTGAAGTAATATATGGTGATACAGACTCTTTATTTTTAAAAAATCCATCTTCTGAGAAAGTAAAGGATATTTCAGAATGGGCAAGGAGTCAGTTAGAGGTAGACTTAGAAATAGACAAAACATACAGATATGTTGTTTTTAGTGATTTAAAAAAGAATTATCTTGGAGTACTGGGAGATGGAACGGTAGATGTAAAAGGATTAACGGGTAAGAAATCACATACACCACCGTTCATAAGAAAAGCATTTTACAAAATTCTGGAAATACTAAAAGAAGTAAATTCTGAAAATGATTTTCAAAAAGCAAAGGAGGAAATTAAGAAAATAATAAAGAGTTATGCTAATGATCTAGAGACAGGTAAAATTCATCCTTCAGAATTGAGTTTTAACGTTATGGTTAACAAATCACCTGATCGATATGGAGAAAAGACAAATAATTCTAAGGTAAAATCAATAGATGGAAAAAATATTGATTTCATAACATACAAGGGTCTACCTCAACATATCAAGGCTGCAATGTTACTACACCAGTCAGGAAGAGAGATCAAAGCAGGAGACATAATCTCTTATGTAAAAACAAAAACTAATGACGGGGTAAAACCTGTGGATTTGCTTAAAAATATTAATGAGGTCGACACAGAAAAATATCTTGAAACTATGGAATCAACTTTTGATCAACTATTATCTGCATTAAACTATAACTTCAAATCCATATTAGGAAAAGATAGACAAGCTAATTTAGACGAATTATTTTGGTCGAAGAAATAAGTAAAATACTAAATTAATGAGAATCTAGAAACAATTTAATTTGTAACTTCATAAAGTAATAGAATTGAATGCACTAGAAACATTAGAGTCCTTTTTTGTCGCTCCTGAGAAAACTAATTCAAAATGTACTTTTGGAGATTTTCCAGCTCAAATAACATTCCAAGATTCTGATGCAATTCTATATGGAATTCCTTTGGACATTACTACTACTTTTGGTAAAGGTACTTCTTATGGCCCTGAAGCAATTAGAGTAACATCTGCAAAACAGATAGAATCCTTTTTATTAGATGAAAATCAAGAAATTTATGAAAGAATTAAAATATATGATATAGGTGACCTGACACTAGTCAATTCTAAATTAAATGGTAAATATGAAAAACTTTTAGATAATAACTTGAAAAGAATCTCCAAAATAAATAAAATAAATTCATTAATAAGAAAAGAAAAAAAAGTTCCGATTATTTTAGGAGGAGAACATACATTATCATATTTTAGTATAAAATCAATTGCTAATGAGAATCCTATAATAATTCATTTTGACGCACATCGGGATATGAAACCAATTTATGATAGAAAGAAAATTTGTCATACCACACCATTTTTTCATCTCATTGATGAAGGTCATGTTAAAGGTGATAATATTATTCAAATTGGAATACGCCAAAGTGACAAAGAAGAAAACGATATTGCTATTAACAAACATGTTAATACTTTTACAGGCTGGGATATTAATAAAGACCTTAAAGGAGTCACAAGAAAAATAAGAGAACTTACTAATAATAGAAACATATACATTACATTTGATATTGATGTATATGATATTTGTTATGTACCTTGCACAGGAACACCTGAACCATTTGGATTAAATCCTTTTCAGATAATAGAGATACTCAAATCTATCAATAAAACTGCTATACTGATCGGAATAGACATGGTAGAGGTTGCAGTTAAGAATGGCGATTATAGAGAGGGAACTTTAGCAACTCAAACACTTTACCGAATATTATCAAAATTCTATTAAAAAATCAATTGATGGCAAAGATAAAATTAATAGTTATAGTTATCAGTTCTATAAAATAGATTTAAATAAGATAATTAAATATTATAATAAAAAAATTCATCGTGTATAGGATCGCATTATCCAATAGTACTCTAAACCTTTACGTATACTAACCAAGATTAAAGAGTAATTATATCAGGTGCCTTGGGTTGTTGGTAATGGCAGGCTGAACACCTCGCCGAAGCTTGATGCGTACACCTCCATTCCATCAATGCTATCTTCTATAGCTACCCTTCTCCTTACGGAAGGCTGTCTTTTCTCGAGAATGGCTTCCTCCTTAGATGCTTTCAGGAGTTATCCAAAACAGCTTAGCTGCTCAGCGTGCCCTGTCGGACAGCTGATAAACCAGAGGCTGCGTTGCCCTGTTCCTCTCGTACTAAGGACAACTTCCCCTCAGACAACCACGCCCCTGTCAGGCAGAGACCGACCTGTCTCACGACGGTCTAAACCCAGCTCACGTTCCCCTTTAATGGGCGAGCAGCCCCACCCTTGGCTCCTGCTGCAGAACCAGGATGGGAAGAGCCGACATCGAGGTACCAAACCGCG